>DASQGY010000287.1:0-12882 GCA_035632375.1 Bryobacteraceae bacterium
CAATGGGGCATTTCCCGCGATCCGAAAATCGCCGCCGAGTGGCGCGATAAGAACATCCAGGACGATCCGGTGACACAGAGCAATGTGCGGGGGTTCATCAGCTTTGCGACGCGCGGGCCCAATACGCGGACTACGCAGTTGTTCATCAATTTCGGGGACAACGCGCGGCTGGATTCGATGGGGTTCGCGCCGTTCGGGAAGGTGATGGAGGGGATGGAAGTGGTGGACCAGATATATTCCGGTTACGGGGAGAATCCGCAGCAGCAGTTGATCGAGTCGCAGGGGAATGCGTACTTGAAGGCGCAGTTTCCGGAGTTGGATTACATCAAGACGACGAAAGTGGAGTAGCTCGCGAAAGAATCCAGGAGCCAGGAGCCACAATCCAGAAGGCGGTGGCTCTAGGCGGCGGGGGCGTCTTGCGGAGATTAGGGGCCTTATTCGCCGCAGAATGTGCGGTGAATGTTGCGGCGATTGTGCGGTATAATCTCCGCAGGAGGTGCGGAGATTGTACATCCATCAGCTTCCCGGCTGGCCACGGTTTCTATGGAGCAAGGAACAGCTAGCCGAGCCGCTCGCCAATGTTCGTCATCGGCAAGGGCGGCTGATTGGCCACATGGAAGCACTTGGCTTCATTCTTCGGCAAGAAGCCGTGCTCGAGACACTGACTTCCGATGTTCGCAAGAGCAGTGAGATCGAGGGGGAGCGGCTGGATGTGGAACAGGTGCGATCCTCCATCGCACGGCGGCTGGGCATGGACATCGTCGGGCTGAAGCCCGCGGACCGCAAGGTGGACGGCATCGTCGAAATGATGCTCGACGCCACGCGGCGTTATGACCGGCGGCTCACCCCGGCAAGGCTTTTTGGATGGCATGCGGCGTTGTTTCCTACCGGGCGAAGCGGGATGCGCAAGATCAAGGTAGGGGGATGGCGTACCGACCGCACCGGCCCGATGGAGGTTGTGTCGGGACCGATCGGCCGGGAGCGCGTACATTTCGAGGCGCCCAAGGCGGCGCGGCTAAATCGGGAGATGCGGGCGTTCCTGAAATGGTTCAACGCAAAAGCCAAGATGGATCTGGTGCTGAAAGCGGGGCTCGCGCACCTGTGGTTCGTGACCATTCACCCCTTCGATGACGGGAACGGGCGCATTGCGCGCGCCATTGCGGACATGGCGCTGGCACGATCGGAGCGCAGTCCACAGCGATTCTACAGCATGTCGGCGCAGATCCGTCAGGAGCGTGCCGCGTATTACAACATTCTGGAGCGGACGCAGAAGGGTACTATGGATGTCACGCGTTGGATGGAGTGGTTCGTCGGCTGTTTGGGCCGCGCTATCGACGGGGCGCAGACGACGCTCAGCGGGGTTCTGGCGAAGGCACGCTTTTGGGAAGGGGTCGCCGATGTGGCGATCAACGAACGGCAGCGAGAGGTGCTGAACCGTCTGCTGGACGGCTTTGAAGGAAAGCTGACGACATCGAAATACGCGCAGCTGACGAAGTGTTCACCGGATACGGCGCTGCGCGACATTTTGCCGCTGGTGGAGCGCGGGATTTTGGTGCGCAATCCGGAGGGGGGACGGAGCACCAGCTACGCGCTGGCCGCGAAGGCATAGGTAGGTTGGTCTAGAAAATGTGCCGTGAAAAAGAGGGGAGATAGTGGATCTGGTCCGCCCAATCCTCCCGTGCCGATGCTGACCAGACCATTAGAATGGCTTCGACAGCTTGGCCGAAGGGAGCGCGCTGGCGAACGAGCAGAATTCCAGGACTATGGCCGCCCCTCGCCAAGAGTTCGGCAAAATGCACCGGCATCGTGCTTGTGTCGTGCGAGATGAGAATGCGATTCTGATCCGCGGCAAGAGTGAGCACATCGCGATCGGCCAAGCCTTCCAGGTGTGCTTCGGTAGCACTCATCAAGTCGAGCGACGGCTCCCGATCACGAACTCCTTTGACGAGGGCTTGATTCAGATCGGCGTCGGCTGAGGAAGCGGATGTTCACGACGTCTGGCGTGTTCGTTGGAGCCTGGCCCAGAGGTCGGGATTCGCTTCGCTCATGGGAACAGAGGATGCTTCGATCTTCCGTTCCTTCTGGTCGAGATAGGCGTCGATTGCTTCCTGGTGGTCAAGGTAGAAAGCGATCGCGCCGTAAATCTGCGGTAACTTTAGAACCGGAAATTCCTGATGTATGCGCTCCGGAGAATTTCCCCGGTTGAAGGAGTAAACCACGGAGTCAAGCGAGATCCGCGTGCCGGCGATGTAATAGCCGCCATTGCGCTCTTCAATGTAGTCGCTGGTCATGGAGCTTCTAGCTCAAGTATACCGAGCGAAGCCCGGTTTTAGTGGACGCCGCTGTTTTCGCGGGCCTTGAGGAATTCGTCGCCGGGGCGCCAGGTGGGGAGCTTGTCCTGGTTGGCTACTGTGGTGGCGATCAGAAAGCCGAAACGGGCGGCTTGTTCCATGCCGGCGAAGTCCCAGTCGTCGCGATATTCGTCGGAGGGCTGATGGTAATGTTTTTCGTTGAACTCCTGAAATACTTTCTCGCCGTAGCCGGCGGGTTTGCCGTAATAGTCGGTGCCCTGGTTGATGGAGAATGCGGGGACGCCGGCGTGGGCTAGCGAGAAATGATCCGAGCGGTAATAGTGGCCTTGCTCGGGATGCGCTTCGGGTTTGATGGTGACGTTCATGCGGCGCGCCGCTTCCTGCGCTACGGGCCAGACGGTGGTGCGATCGGCACCCGTGGTTTCCATGTCCTTGGTCCGGCCGAAAGGATAGAATCCGTCGAAGTTCAGATCGAGTGCGGTCTTGCCTAACGGGACGATCGGGTGCTCGGCGTAATACTCGGAACCGCGCATGCCGGCCTCTTCCGCGGTGACTGCGAGGAAAACGGCGGATCGGCGCGGTTTGTGTTCCAAGGCGGCCCAGGCGTGGGCAAGTTCGATCAAGATCGCGCAGCCGGTGGCGTTGTCGACTGCGCCGTTGTAGATGGAGTCGCCGCGGACAGGCGTTGCGATCCCGAGATGATCCCAGTGTGCGGTGAAGACGACAGCCTGCGATTCTAGCGCGGGGTCGCTGCCGGCGATGATCGCGGCCACGTTACGCGATTCGATCTGGCGGACCTTGGTCGGGATGTTGGCGCGGATGTGTATGCCGAGCGGGATGGGATGAAAATCGCGCGAGTTGGCGGCGGCGAGCAGGTCGTCCACTTTCTTGCCGGCCATACCTGTCAGTTTTTCGCCAGCCTCTTTGGTGAGCCATCCGGCGAAGGCTAGCGCCGGTTGCCCGGCGGCGAGCTTCAACTGCGGGTCTTCCTTACCCCAGGAGCTGCGGACCACATCGTAGCCGTAGCCCGCGGTGGGCGTGGTGTGTATGATGAGCACGGCTTTGGCGCCGTGGCGCGCGGCTTCTTCGTATTTGTAAGTCCAGCGGCCGTAGTAGGTGAGCGCCGGGCCGCCGAAGAATTTCGGGTCTTCCGAAGGTGGCTCATTGGTGAAGAGGACCAGAACTTTGCCTTTGACGTCGATACCCTTGAAGTCGTCCCATTGGAACTCGGGCGCGACGATTCCGTGTCCGACGAAGATCGCCTCGGCGTCGAACTGGTCGACAGGCTGTTGGAGTTGGCTGACACCGACGAACTCGTCGAGCCATTTGAACGACATGGTTTGACTGGCACCGACGGCCGCGAGTGTCGCACCGGACTGAGTTGTCGCGCCGACCATGGGAACTCGCTGGAAGTATGTGCCGCGATCGCCTGCGGGTTTTGCGCCGATCAGGGCGAACTGCGTTGCGATGTATTCGGTGGCGAGACGTTCGCCGCGGGTGCCGACGCCGCGGCCTTCCATGAGGTCGCTGGAGAGGAATTTCACGTGGGCGCGGATGCGATCGCCAGTAATGTCGGTGGTTTGGGCGAGCAGGGAGCAAGTCGCTGCCATGAGAAGAAATCGATTCATCAGCATCAAGTGTTGATTTTTGCCGCGCGGCGTGTCAAACCAGTGTTATGGCAATTGCGACTATCAATCCGGCCACCGGCGAAACGATTCGCACTTTCGAAGCGCTTTCGGCGGCGAAGCTCGAAGCGAAGATCCAGCGATCGGTCGACGCTTTCCGGATGCATCGCAAGACATCGTTTGCGGATCGAGCTTCGCGGATGAAGCGGGCGGCCGAGATTCTGGAGGCGGAGAAGGACCGGTTCGCGCATATCATGACTCTGGAGATGGGCAAGCCGCTGAAGTCGGCGGGCGATGAGGTAGTGAAGTCCGCCTGGGCTTGCCGCTACTATGCGGAGACGGCGGAGCGTGCGCTTGCCGACGAAGTGGTGGTGACCAACGCGTCGCGCAGTTTCATTCACTATCAGCCGCTGGGCCCGATCCTGGCGGTGATGCCGTGGAATTTCCCCTTCTGGCAGGTATTTCGATTCGCCGCGCCGGCGTTGATGGCGGGGAACGTGGGGTTGTTGAAGCACGCGTCGAATGTGCCGCAATGCGCGCTGGCGATCGAGGAGATTCTGTACCGTGCCGGTTTTGCGGCTGGAGAATTTCAAACGCTGTTGATTGGTGCGGGAGAGGTGCAACGGGTGCTGGAGGATCCGCGAGTGGCTGCGGCTACGCTGACCGGGAGCGAGCCCGCGGGCAGCGAGGTGGCGAGCGTGGCCGGCAAGCAGATCAAGAAGACCGTGCTGGAGTTGGGTGGAAGCGATCCCTTTGTCGTGATGCCCAGCGCGAATCTGGACGAGGCCTCGCGCACGGCGGTGAAGGCGCGGATCATCAACAATGGGCAATCCTGCATTGCGGCCAAGCGATTCATCGTGCACGAACGGATCTACGGTGAGTTCGAGCGGCGATTTGTGGAGACGATGCGGGCGCTGAAGGTGGGCGATCCGATGGAAGCGGCCACCGACGTCGGTCCGCTGGCTACGGCGCAAATCGTCGAGGAATTGGACCAGCAAGTTCGGCAGGCCGTGGCAGGTGGGGCGCACGTGTTGACTGGCGGCAAGCCTCTGGATCGCGCTGGGAATTTCTACCAGCCGACAGCGCTGGCGGGAGTTCCCAAGAGTTGCCCGATTTACTATCAGGAGATTTTCGGGCCAGTGGCGATGCTTTTCAGTGTGCCCGATATCGATGCGGCAATCAGCCTGGCCAACGATTCGCCGTTTGGCCTCGCGGCCAGCGTGTGGACTGGCGACGATACGGAGCGGGCGCGGTTCGTCGATGAGATCGAGGCTGGACAGGTTTTCGTGAATGGCATGGTGGCGTCGGATCCGCGGCTGCCGTTTGGAGGGGTGAAGCGGTCGGGCTATGGGCGCGAGTTGGGGATTTTTGGGATTCGTGAGTTCGTGAACATCAAGACGGTTTGGATTAAGTAGTTACCGGGCGAGGCTCGGCAGGGGCTTGCCGCGCAGCTTGTAGTCGTTGTCGTTGAGCTTGGGACTCAGGTCTACCGTGTCGAAGCGGACGTCGATGCCTTGCGGCCAACCTTCCGGCTTAATCTCGATGGTCTTCGGATATGCGGCTTTTTCGTTCTTCGAGTAGTCGGAATAAGTGACGATCGCGGAGCCGACGCCGGCGGCCGTGGCGATGCGGACTCGTTGCGGCCGCAGTTCATTGTCGAGGCCGATGGCGACTTTTTCGACGCCGTCCTCGGCGAACAATGTGTACTCTTCGCCATCGAGTGGAGAGCTGTGATTGGCAAGCATCTTGAACTGCGGATTTTGGAGTTTCGCGATCAACGCGGAAAGCTGGTTATCGCGGATGAGGCCGAAACCGGTGGGCAGATCGAGCGCTTCCTGGCCCTTCAGGTTCTTGCTGGTCTTGAATTCGCTGCCGAGGAAGGCCACCTCGTGCAAGATGCCGCGGCCGGCGCGGAGTTGAAAGAGAGCGCGGTCGGGACGGTTGCGCATGAGCAGGGTCCAGCGGACGCTCTTCCCGTTGGGAGTCGCGATGGTGCTGCTGCCCGTTGCTTCGACCGACGCCAGCTCCTTCAGCGCTTCTTCGCCACCGAGGGCGTCGATCATTTTCTGGAATAGCTCGGCGCCGAAGGCTTCCTGAGTCGCGCGGCTGGGTTCCAGCGCCACGGAAACGAGAAGCTGCCGATGGGGCTCCACGATTACGACGTTTTGCTGGCTGATGTAGCCGTCGTGCTTGCAATCGATCGCCCATTTGCCCGGACGGAGATTCGCCATTTCGAGACGGCCGTCCACGGTGGCGCCGAGCGCCGTCCCATTGAGGCTGATCTCGCATTCGGCCGGGGCGCAAGCGACGGCTACGCTGCCCAGGGCCTCGGGTTTCGGAGCGGGATGAGTTGACGATGCAGTGGCTTTGCGCTTGTTTGCGATTAGCTTCAGCAGGTCGTCCGGCGCACCGGCAGATTTCAGTTTTTCGATCTGTTCCGGTGTGGGCGAGAAATCGACACCGCGGTTTTGAATAGCTTGCTTTCGCCGCTGCAGTGGAATCGCGCTTTCACTCGCCAGGCGGAGAGTTTGGTCGAAGGTGAGCGGCGCGCCGGTCAGAAATGGATCGCCGGTAGTGTGAGCCGATTGCCCGGCTAGAAGAGAGCCGGTTAGCAGAACGAGGAGCAGGCTGGCGGCTTGTGGCATACAAACTACTTGATTTCCGCTTCGGCAATTTGCGCATCGCGAATCTTCTTTTTCCAGGAGCGAGCGGCGGCACTGTCGGGATTCTTGGCCAGAATCTCGTTGACCAGCCGCATGGCCGGTGTGTAGTTGCCGGATTCCCAGAGGGATTTCACGGAATGGAGTTGAGCCTGTTCCTCCGATGGTTGCGCCGGCTGAGGGTTGACCACTGCGGCGGCGGCAGGCTCGGCAGGAGGCGGCGCAGGCTTGGCTGGGGCTTCGACCGGTTGTGATTGCGTGACCGGCGCAGGTGCAGGGCCGGGAGTGGGGGAGGCGTCTACACCTTTTCGCGACAGGAAGGTCCCTGTTATACCAAGCGCTAATATAGCGGCCGCCGTGTAGGTGAGCACGCGCTTGCGAAGCGAGGTCCTTTTTGGGGTGGTGGCTGGTTTTGCGGTTGGCTGCGGAATTGGCGGCTGCACCAACTCGGGGATGGCCGCCGGCAGCTCCAGCTTGGCAACTAGGGGCGCGGGTTTCGGCGCGTCTTGTTGCGCGATGTGCCGCAGTGCGTCCGCGAATTGATCCGCTGTCCGCAGCCGTTGCTGCGGGTCTTTGTGCAGCGCGCGGGCGACCAACTGCTCCAGCTCTTCGGGGATTTGCGGATCCGATTTGCGCAGCGGCTCAGGCTCGGTATGCACAATCTCACGCGGGACTACGGCATCCGGAACGGGGAACGGATACTTGTCGACCAACAATTGATAGAGGATCAAGCCGATGGAAAATATGTCGGCGCGAGTATCGAAGAATTCGCCCAAAATCTGTTCGGGCGCGAAATGATGGATCGAAAGCGAGGGGAGCCGCCCGCCCGCGCCGAGAATGGAAGCGATCCAGCGGCCGCTTCCGAAATCGAGAATGCGGATATCGCCGGCGGAGGGGAGCAGCAGATTGCGGGGCTTGAGATTGCCGTGCGCGATTCCGCGGCGGTGCGCCAGCGCGAGGCCATCGCAGACCTGGGCCATCAGCTCGAGCTTGGTATTCAGCGGCAGCAAGCGGTGATCCTGAAAATGACGCCGCAGATCGTTCCCGGCAAGAAGTTCGCTGGCTAGATAGATGACTCCGTCGGCCTCGCCAACATCGACGATGGCGGCGATGTGGGGGTGCCGCAGATCGGCACACGCACCGAGCTCGCGGCAGAACTGGTCTTTCGCTTCCGGATTGGGAGCGGCGGCAGAATCGTAGACCTTCAGCGCGACCTCTCGATTGCGGAAGGTATCGCGGGCGCGATAGAGCTTTCCAGCCGCACTCGACCCCCATTCAGCCAGAACCCGATACTTGCCGATGGACTTCATAGTGGAGCAGTCCCGATCTCTTTCCATCGGATGAGGAGAGCTCCTCCTACACGTCCCTGATACCAGCTCAGTGGTTTTTGGGTGGGGACTGCGGGTGTTGCCCTTATTCTTCCCGCAATGCCACCATCGGATCCACTAGCGCCGCCCTTCGCGCCGGCAGGTACGTGGCGGCCATCGCGACCACGAATAATACGACCGCGCCCAGTACGAACGAAGTGGGATCCCGCGCTGGGACGCCGTAGAGAAATGTTCCCAATAAACGGGTGGTGGCCAGGGCCAACACTAGTCCAGCCGTGCACCCGATCGCGGCCAGCATGAAGCCCTGCTTCAGGAACAAACGCATCACCTCGCGCGGCTTGGCGCCGATGGCCATCCGGATTCCAATTTCGCGCGTCCTGCGTCCCACCACGAAGGCGAGAACGCCGTACAAACCGATGGCGCTCAGCAGCAGCCCCAGCCCGCCGGCGCTCAACAGCACGCTGCGCGCCAGCCGGACATTGGTGAAGTTTCCGCGCACCTGCGTAATCATCGAGAGCGTTTCCGTGATCGGCACATTCGGATCCACACTCGATATTGCAGCTTTGAGGCGGCTCAGCGCGCCGTCGGGATCGCCCGCCACGCGAATGCACAGGCGCGAATCGACCTGCGCGTAATTGTTGTTTTGAAAATATGGAATGAACGCCATCGCCACCACGGGATCTATTTCGCTGCGAACCTGCGCGTCCTTCACCACGCCGACAACACGATAATCCTGGTTCTCCAGAATGACGACGCGATCCATCGCCGATGCTCCCGGCCAGAGCTGGGCGGCAAGGCCTTCGTTCACGATGGCGACTCGCGGCGATCCGGCTCGGTCGCGATCGTCGAAATCGCGGCCTTGCACAAAAGGAATGCCCAGGGTCGCGAAATATCGTGGTGCGATTTCCTGGCCTTGGACGGTTTGTGCGCGATCCTTCGCGGCCGGTTGCTGGCCCGGGAGCGAGACGCGCAGGGTCTCTCCAGCGGTCCAAACGAATCCAGTGCCGCTGGTCAGGCTCGCCGACACCACGCCCGGCACGGATTCCACTCGCCTCAGCGCTTCTCGCTGGAATGCTTGCGCCTGATTGGGCTCATATCCCACCAACTGCGGCCGCAGCCGCAGCAGCTCGACATGCTGCGGATGGAAGGTCTGACCGGTTTCGATATTTTCGACGCTGCGGGCCAGCAATCCTGCGCCGACCAGCATGGCGAGCGACAGCGCCACCTGGCACGTCACCAGCACGTTTCGGCCGCGATGGGAGGAACCGGAACCCGTACCTTGCTTCAAAGCCGGCGTAGTGTCCTGGCGCGCCGCTTGAATCGCCGGCAAAATGCCGAACAAGATGCCGGTGAGGAGCGAGAGCGCGACGGCATAGAGCAACGTTCGCGGATCGATGCTCATATTGAAATAGCGCCGGTAGCCTTCCGAATCCACGGTGTAGAGACCGATCAGCAACTGGCTGGTCCACAGCGACAACAGCAATCCCAGGGTCCCGCCCATCGCCGCCAGCAGCAGGCACTCGGTCAGCAACTGTTGCACGATGCGGCCGCGCGCCGCGCCGAGCGAAAGACGCAGGGCGATTTCCTTGGTTCTGGCCGTGCCGCGCGCGATCAGCAGGCTGGCCAAATTCAAGCAGGCGATCAGCAGCAACGCAATCGCCGCAGCCGAGAGCAAACGCGCCACCCGCAGATTCTCTCGTTGGCTCGACAATCGAAGGCCGATCGCCGGCGTGGCCCAAGCGCCCTGGCTCACATTCACTCCAGGGCGTGCCGCGGCATACCGGCCAACCAGAGCAGCCATCTCCGCGCCCACTTGCTGCACGGTCTTGCCTGGTCGAAGCCGCCCGATAATGCTGAGCGGCGTGCAGCCGTCGACTATGGAGTCGCACCCCCGGTAGCCGACGCGCAGCATCATGGTGGGAATCCAAAGTTGATTCGGCATCAGGCCCACCTCCACGCCCTGAAATCCTTCCGGGGCCACGCCGACAATCTGAAACGATTTGCCATTGATACGCATGGTCTTGCCCAGCACCGCGGGATCGGCTCCGAACCAACTGCGCCACAACCCGTAGGCGATCACCGCGACAGCATCGCGATCGGGCACGGAATCCTCTTGCGGAGTGAAGAACCGGCCCATGTAGGGAGCGAGGCCGAGGGTTGGAAAGTAGTTGGCCGAAACCACCGCGCCTTGCAACTCGCCCGTCTGGTCGTTCACGTTGACATAAAGTGGCGCCGTGGAATAATGCGTGATCAGTTGGTCCATGGTCGACGCGCGATCGCGCAGGTA
This sequence comes from Bryobacteraceae bacterium, assembly GCA_035632375.1. Lineage (GTDB taxonomy): Bacteria > Acidobacteriota > Terriglobia > Bryobacterales > Bryobacteraceae > Palsa-89. Next base: position 10,213 of record DASQGY010000287.1, read on the forward strand.
GGCGTACTCGGAATACGAAAAAAAGCGAGTGTCCCGATTTCGGTTGGTCCCATAGACGCGAACCAGGCGTTCGGCATTCTTCACCGGCAGATCGCGTAGGAACATCGCGTTCACGTAGCTGAACACGGTGACGTTGGCGGCCAGGCCGAGCGCAATGGTAATCACCGCGATGACGGTAAATCCGGGCGTACGGCGAAAAGTGCGCAAAGCGAATCGGGTGTCCTGGACCAATCGAGCGATCATAAGGCCAAAAGGCTGCAAGTCCCCGGCCAACTTAAGCCATTTCCTTGCATTGGGATCGAAGGACCGGAGTGTTCGCCTGCGGGACGGCGGGTCCCAAAACGGACAACGCCCGAAAGGATTGCCGGGACCGCGGCATTCCCTGGATATGCGAACACTGATCCTGACCGCCGTGGCAGCACACCTGACCCTCCCCCCCATGCAACATCCGGAAGAATTGTCTCAACTCAACGAATGCATTCAGCACCGATTTCAGGATCGAACATCGTTCGGCATGCGGCGTATTCTCCCCAACCAATTTCACGGCGTCCGCCAATTCCGTCCGGAGAACGCCGCCGAGCAGGCGGTGGTGAATCGGTTGGAGGAGAAAGGCTACCAAGTCGCGTTGTACCTGGCCGGCCGAAGCGTGGCCACGAATCCGGCACTCGCTCCGGGCTTGGCGCCATATCGATATGGAGTGCAAGGCCCGGCCTACATCACTCGTCTCAGCAATGCGCCGGAGCTACCGCGCCCCGAGGCTTTGTTCGAAGAGAGCCGCACAGCGCTCGATGCCTTCAAGACGGGGCAAGGTTACGACATCAAGAAGGGTGACTGGACGGTTGCGCTACGTCCTCTCCGCGCCACGAACGCAGCCTGCGTGCAGTGCCACAATAACACCGGCGCCAACGTGAAACTCAACGATCCCCTGGGCGTGGTGATGTACGTCTACCGGCACCCTCTCCAGTAACTCGCCGCTAGCCTTGTTGATCCTTGGCATTGGATCAGTCGGACTGTGGGGCAGGTTGGCAACATGCAGCGGGTTGGCAACCCGCTTGGGCCAGCGCGATTAACAATCGCGCGCAGGTTAGCAACCTGCCCCACACCTGGAACCTTGTTCGCCGCTATCCTGACAGTTGGCCCGCGAGACCCTCCGCTTCCCGAACTTCCGCAACTACATGTGCGCCCGCGTGCTAATCACCTCGGCGTCGGAGATGCAGGCCGTGGCCGTCGGCTGGCAGATTTACAATCTCACGCACCGGCCGCTCGACCTTGGCTTGGTCGGACTTGCGCAGTTCGCACCCGCCGTTGTTCTCTTCCTGCTCGCCGGACACACAGCCGACCGATTTCCGCGCCAGCGCATCCTCCAGGCTTGTTTCGGCGGCTTTGCCTTGTGCTCTCTGTTGTTGTTGATGCTGGCGATTCGCGGAATCACTACGGTGTGGCCGATCTATGCGGTGTTGCTCTGGAACGGCATCGTTCGCGCCTTCAACGGGCCCGCGGGCCAGGCCTTTCTACCCTTGCTGGTTCCGCAGGAACACTTTCCCAGCGCCGTCGCCTGGAGCTCGTCCATATTCCAGGCAGCGATGGTCACCGGCCCGGCATTGGGCGGTGTGATCTACGGATTCTCCGGCAGTCCGATTCCCGTTTACTGCTGTTCGGCGATCGCCTGCATCGGCGCGCTGCTGTTTATCGGCGCAGTCCAACTGCAACCGATCGTGCGCCCGCTCCAGAACGCGACCATGGAAATGATTCTGGAAGGACTTCGCTACATCTGGCGCAACAAGCTGATCCTGGGCGCTATTTCGCTCGATCTGTTCGCCGTGCTGCTGGGCGGCGCGGTCGCGCTGTTACCGGTCTACGCGCGCGAGATCCTGAACACCGGGGCAGCCGGCCTGGGACTTCTGCGCGCCGCGCCGAGTGCCGGAGCAGTGGGGATGGCGATCGCGTTAGCGCACTGGCCGCTGCGCCGTCGCGCCGGCGCGGCGATGTTCTCCTGTGTTTTCGGCTTCGGCGTCTTCACCATCGTTTTCGGACTCTCGCGCAATCTGGCCCTCTCGCTGGCCGCACTGGTATTGGTGGGCGCGTGCGATATGGTGAGCGTGATCATCCGCCACACGCTGGTGCAACTGGCGACGCCGGACGACATGCGGGGACGAGTGAGCGCGGTGAACGTCCTGTTCATCGGAGCATCCAATGAGGTAGGCCAATTCGAATCCGGGCTCACGGCGCAGTGGTTCGGAACGGTCCCGGCGGTGATCTTGGGTGGGGTGGGAACAATCGCGGTAGTGGCGTTGTGGTCGTGGTTGTTCCCGACGCTGCGCAATGTCGATCGGTTGGTGGATCCGCCGGCAAAGCAATAAAGGAAAGAACATTTTGATAGCATCAAATTAGATGTATATATGGTGCAGGAGATTCGATGCTCGATATTGGCAATGACATTCATTCGATGAGCGACTTCAAGCGCAACACCAGTGAGTTTCTGCAACAGATTCGCAAGAGCGGCCACCCGCTTGTTCTCACCATTAACGGCAAAGCGGAGGTTGTGGTTCAAGATGCCGCGTCGTATCAGAAATTGCTGGATCGAGTTGACGAGTTGGAAACGCTCGATGGCATTAAGCGCGGCCTCAAGGACGTGGAAGGTGGCCGTGTGACAACGCTGAGGCAATTTGA
>DASQGY010000288.1:0-6977 GCA_035632375.1 Bryobacteraceae bacterium
AATGATCCTCTTGGATTTGGCATCACCACCAAATAGCCAGCGGCAGCGAACACTTGGGCGTTCCAGCGATAGGTCCAGCTTTCGCCCCACTCGCCTTCCGGGCCCCCATGGATCAGGAACAACACCGGATATTTCGTGGTCGCCTGGAAGCCAGGCGGCTTGACCACGAAGCTCTGGATACGCGCTTTCTCCGCGCCTTCCACCCAGAATTCTTCGAGCGCCGGAAGGTCATATTGCCCGAGAAGGTCGTCGTTCAAGTGCGTGAGCGCTACGGGCGCGCCGCCGCCGGAGGAAGCGCGGTAGATTTCGGTGGGCGCCGAACCGCTTTGCGCCGAGTAGATCATGGTCTTGCCGTCGTTCGACAACTGCATGTTGTCGGCGCTGCTGGGCCCGCTGACGATCACGCGGGCCGCTCCGCCGTTTGCCGGTATCATCTGAATGCTCTGCCGGCCGCGATCGAGCGCGGTGAAAAACAAATTCTTCGAATCGTGCGACCAGGTGAAGCTCTCCACCGGGCGATCCAGGGTGTCGGTGACCGCATTGGTGATGCCCGTGGAGCGATCCAAAACGATGAGGCGCCAGCGGTCGCTCTCATAACCCGCCTGCTGCTGGCTGCGATAAGCCAACAGTTTGCCATCGGGGGAATACTGAGGGCTGGCATCGGCGCCGGGGTTCACGGTAATCTTCTTGGCTTCCCCGCCGCCAATGGGAACGGCGAACAGATCGCTATTGGTGCTGGTGGCAGGCACGGCGTCGGCGTTCATGGTGTAGCAAACCTCGCGCGAGTCTGGCGAGATGGAGTAGTCGTCGGGTCCGCCGAGCGAAAACGGAGGGACATCGCGATTCCCAGGCGTGAGATCTTTCACCGGCCCGCCGTTTGCATCCACAACCATCAAGTGCGAGCGCCGTTTGGATTGCCACTTGGTCCAATGCCGGAAGAGCAGAGTGGTGTAGCTGCGCGCCTTGACCTTGTTATCCTTTTCAGCATCCAGGCGGCTCTTGTTGCAGGCGTCGTCGGGGCAATCGGGGTAGACCTCGCTGGTGAAGATCAGCTTTTTGCCGTCGGGTGAGAAAAGGACGCCGCCGGCCTCGGTGGAGAGATTAGTGATCTGGCGCGCGTCGGTGCCATCGGGCTTCATGATCCAGACCTGGGCAGAGCCGCCGCGATCGGAAATGAAGGCGATGTGTTTGGAATCGGGCGCCCATTGGGGGCGTTCGTTGTCCGTGCCTTCGGAGGTGATCTGGCGTGCGGTTCCGCCGCTGATTCCGACGACGTAGATCTGCATAGGCTTGGTGTTCTGCTCCAGGGCGACGGTCTGGACGGTGAAGGCTACGGTCTTGCCGTCGGGCGAGAGTTGGGGCTCCATGATGCGGGAGATTTTGAGTAGGGCTTGAACGTCGAAGGGCTGCTTTTGTGCGGGGAGGGTTGTGGCTAGGAGGGCGGCCAGACACGTGGTTCGCACGATGGTCATATGCCTCGATTGTATGCCAGTGGCGGGTTGGCAACCCGCCGCAGGATTCCATCCTGCCCTACACTAAACATCATGAGACCTGTTGCTGGACTGCTTCTGTTGACGGGGCTGACCTGTGGTGCGCGGACGCCGGTGCCGGCTGTTGAATCGAAATTGCACGCTTGCAAGGTGGCAGGGATCGCCGATGAGGTGCAGTGCGCGACTTATCCGGTTTGGGAAAACCGCGCCACGAAAACGGGGCGGAAGATTGGGCTGAACATCGTGGTTCTGCCTGCGCGGGGTACGGAGCGCGCGCCAGACCCGTTGTTCATTCTCGCCGGCGGGCCGGGGCAAGCCTCTACGGAGACAGTTGTCGGCTATGTTAGGAACGCGGTGCGCAATCGTCGCGACATCGTATTCATCGATCAGCGCGGAACCGGCCAGTCGAATCCGCTCGATTGCGACCTGTTTGGGGATCCACCGGATTTGCAGAAGATGGTCACCTATTCGTTTCCAGTGGACTCTGTCGAAGTATGCCGGGCGCGTCTTTCGAAAATTGCCGACCTCGGTCTGTACACCACCGACCTGGGGATGGACGATGTCGATGAAGTGCGGCAGTGGCTGGGCTACGGCAAGATCAATATCTGGGGCGGCTCCTATGGATCGATGGCTGCGCAGGTGTACATGCGGCGTCATGGGGCGAATGTTCGAGCGGTGGTGCTGGCCGGCGTCGCACCGGTGGACGAGCTGATTCCGCTGCATCACGCTTTGGCAGGGCAGCAGGCGGTGGACGCGATATTTGCAAAGTGCCGGGCGGACGCCGAATGCAACGCCGCCTATCCCAAACTGCCTCAGGAATTCCAAACCATTTTGGATCGTGTACGCAAGGGCGTTGACGTGGAAGTCCATGGACGTGACGGCCGCACCGCGCTTGTGCGGCCTAGCTTGGCCTCGTTCGCCGAGGGCGTCCGGCACTTTCTCTATTCCGACGACGGGCGCACTTTCCCGGCGACGATTCATGAAGCTGCCACCGGCGGCAATCTGTCGCCGCTGGTTCAGATGGCGGTGAGCACGGAGACGAACTTTAATCGCATCCTGTCCATGGGAATGCTGCTGTCGGTGACCTGCGCGGAGCATCTTCCGTATATCGACGACAAGACGCTGGCGCGCGAAACGGCGAACACATTCCTGGGCGATCTGCGGGTGAAGGAGCAGCAGGCTGCTTGCCGGCAGTGGGTGCGCGGCAAGGTTCCGAAGGATGTGCATCAACTGGTGAAATCGAATTTGCCAGTGCTGCTGATTTCGGGCGCGCGCGATTCGGTTACGCCGCCGGCCTTCGCCGAGCGAGTGGCCAAGCAACTTCCGAACAGCCTGCACGTGGTGTTCCCGGAGTCGAGCCACGGGAACTGGGGACTTTGCGGGGCGGTGATTATGACCGACTTCATCGAGCGCGGGTCAGTGCAGGGGTTGGACACCGGCTGCGCGTCGCAGCAAAAGCCGGTGAAGTTCATGATCCGGTAGCGGCATCTTCGGGCGGCGGTTCGGCTTCAGCCTGGGCGGCGAGTTCGTCGTCGGAGATCGGGTTATCGAGCACTTCGCGGGCTTCGTCAAGGAGCTCGGGCGGGACCATGAGGCGCACACCGCCGGTGACGAATGACTCATTCTCGAAGACCACCGGGATATCGGCGGAAGTGAGCATGGCACGGGCTAAACTGGCTGCCTGGAACGAGGGGAAGTTGGCAACTTCAACCATTCCTTGAGTATCGGCTGGCTTCTCGCCTTGTTCAATTTCGGAAGCGGCGTGGACAGGTTTGAGCCCACGGCTGGCTAGTTCCGAGTCATAGCACTCACGGGCGACATCCACGAGTTCGTCCCGGTTTAGGGCTTGTAGGGCGCTGTCTGACAAGCTTTGGTAGAGGCGTCTGAAGTCGTCGGGGTTTATTTCCATGGGTTTACCTTATAGTGTGGCGCATCGTGAATCGCAGTGGCGCGTCTGGCGGCGATTTGATAAAACGAAGCCAACGGCCCGGCGCGGGTACGCCGTGCGGTGGTGGGTGGGGGGAAGGCGACTCTCGCGTAAAACGAAGCCATTCGTGGTTGATCGATAGTATTTCCATCGCACCTGTTACCGGTTCTAGCACGACTGGTTGCCGATCTCGATCACCAATCTTGGCAAGCTGTTGGACGCAAACAGAAAAAATTCGATGCAAGTCGCGTGAATCGGAATGGGGAAGGAGATGCGGTAGGATTAGGTAAGGGTATCCCGTGGAGATTCCGATTGGGAATCCTTCCAAGGTTAAAGCGATATGACCATCATCAAGGTTCCCGACGAACTCGCTCACGAAATTGATCGGCTGGCCGGTGCGAAGAAGCGATCTGCATTCGCTGTCGATGTGCTCTGGCGCGAGGTGCGCCGCAACCGCCAGCGCGAGGCCCTTCGGGCTTCGGCAGGTAGTTGGAAGACTGAGGATCATCCCGAGCTCGCCCAGGGCGGAGCCGCTTATGTCGAAGAAATCCGTTCGGAACGCGACAGCCGATACGAAGACGCTCTTGACCGGCACCGGCGCTGATGGCCACCATCCTGTTGGATACTTCGGTGATCTTCGATCACCTGAACGGCCGTTTCGACCGGACCAAGTATCTTGATGAGCTTTCGAAGCAGGGGCACATGCTGGCATGTTGCCCGATAAACTTCACCGAGGTGTACTCGGGCCTGCGGCCGGGCGAGGAATCGAAAACAAAAGAGTTTATGTACAGCTTGGAATTCTACGCCGTGACCCAGGAGATAGCTACCGACGCCGGGCTGCTTCGACGCGATTGGCGGCGGAAGGGGCAAACGCTTTCCTACACTGATGTAACGATTGCCGCGGTCGCCCTCTCGTATGGTCTCAGCTTACTCACCGATAACCGAAAGCACTTCCCGATGCCGGAGCTGAATCTTTTGGGCCTTCCCGCAGGTCTTCAGTAGCGGCTGTCGATTGGATGATTGGGCGAGCAACGGCCCTAACCACCCGCGCGGCGTCGCGTCATACTCATGACTGCTATGACCCTCTTTCAGGACCTGCAATTCGCGCTGCGGACTTTTCGTAAGAATCCGGGATTTACGGCGGCGGCGGTGTTTGCGCTCGCGCTGGGGATTGGGGCTAACAGCGCGATGTTCAGCGTGATCGACGGGGTGCTGCTGCGGCCGCTGCCGTTTCCGCATTCCGAACGGCTGGTGAACGTGTGGGAGAACAACCAGACGCGCAATATTCCGAAGTTCGTCGCTGCGCCGGCCAATTACACGGACTGGCGGGCGCAGAATCAGGTCTTCTCTACCATGGGGGCTTTCCTTCAAAACACGTTCAATCTGGCTTCCACCGAAGGGGAGCCGGAGCGATATCTGGGCGCCAGCACGGATCGCGGATTCTTCGATGTGCTGCAAGTTTCGCCGATACTGGGGCGGGTTTTTACCGAAGAGGAAGAACTGCCCGGCCAGGACGGTGTGATCGTGCTGGGCTACAACCTGTGGCGCGGAAGGTTCGGCGGCGATCCGAAGGTCATTGGACAGACGTTCACGCTGGATGGCAAGCCGCGCATGGTGATCGGCGTGATGCCGGAGGGATTTCAGTATCCGGGACAATCTGCGATGTGGGCGCCGCTGGGGTTCGACAATCAGCTCAGGGCGCGGCGCGATCTGCATCGCTTTCGAGTGATCGCGCGGTTGAAGGACGGCGTGGCGCTGGAGCAAGCGCGCGCCGATTTTCATACCATCGGGACGCGGCTGGCGCAGCAGTATCCGAATTTCAATGCCGATGCCAACGTCGTGGTGATTCCGCTGCTGGAGGATACCGTGGGGCAGATACGGCAGTCGCTGCTGATCCTGCTGGGTGCGGTGGTGTTTGTGTTGCTGATCGCCTGCGCGAATGTCGCGAATCTGCTGCTGGCTAAGGCGGCAGGGAGGCAGCGCGAAATTGCCATACGCAACTCGCTGGGCGCCGGGCGCACGCGGATCTTCCGGCAGATGATCACGGAGAGCACGCTGCTATCGGTAACTGGGGGACTGCTGGGATTGCTGCTGGCCTATGCGGCGTTCCATGGGCTGATGTCGCTTGCGCCCGACAATCTTCCGAGAGTGAAGGAGGCCGGGTTGGATGCGCGCGCGGTGGGATTCACCATGTTGATTTCGCTTCTCACGGGCATTTTGTTCGGGCTTGCTCCGGCGTGGCACGCTTCGCGGACCGACGTCAATTCGCTGCTGAAGGAAGGATCGCGCGGGGTGAGCACGCGCAGCCGGTTGCGGAGTGTGCTGGTGGTGGCGCAAGTCTCGGCGGCGTTGATCCTGCTGGTGGGTGCCGGGCTGCTGATCCGCAGCTTTTATGAGATCGAGCATATCGATGCCGGGTTCGATCCCGAGCACGTGATGACCATGCGACTCGCGCCCGCGGCGTTCAAGTATCGCGGCCATGACGATTTGCAGATTCAACTGACGCGGGGCATACTGCGCGAGGTGTCGGCCTTGCCTGGGGTGAAGATCGCGGCTGTTTCGTCGGATGTGCCGCTGCTGGGTAATCCGATTTTCATCATGCGGTTTGAAGGTCGGCCGCCGGTGACTCCCAGCCAAGCTCCGCTGGCCAACTACTTCGCCGTGACTCCCACCTATTTCGAGGCCATGGGGATGCGGCTGGTGCGCGGGCGTTTGATTTCCGAGCGCGACGTTCAGGGCAGCCAGCAGGTGGTGGTGGTGAACCAGGCGCTGGTGGATCGCTATTTTCCGGGGCAAGATCCCATTGGCAAGCGGCTGGAGGTGGCGTTTGCGACCCCGCCGAATTGGCGCGAGATTGTTGGAGTGGTGGCCGACGTCAAGACCGCCGGGCTGGATCAGGATTCGCCCGTGCAGGTTTATGCGGTGTATTTCCAACGGCCGACGTTTATCGCGGCGCTGCCCTCGGCGCTTACCGTGATTGCGCGAACGGCGCAGGACCCGGCGGCGGTCGGCATGGCGATGAAGAAAGCCATTCTCAACGTGGATCGGTCACAGCCGGTTTATGCCGTGCAGCCGATGACGGCGGTGGTGGCGCAATCGATTTCGCAACGGCGATTTTCGCTGGTGCTGCTGGCGTTTTTTGCCGCGTCGGCGCTTTTTTTAGCGGCGTTGGGATTGTATGGAGTGATGTCGTATGTGGTGGTGCAGCGGACGCCGGAGATCGGAATCCGCATGGCGCTGGGTGCGCAAAAGTCACAGGTGTTGCTGCTGGTGCAACAGCAGGGGATGGTTTTGGTGTTCGTTGGTTTGGCTATTGGAGTGGCGGGAGGGCTGCTGTTAACGCGGCTGATGACTACGCTGCTCTTCCATGTGGCGCCGTACGATCCGATTACTTTGGCTGCGGGGGCGGCGACATTGATCTTGGTCTCATGGCTGGCTTGTTATCTGCCGGCCAAGCGGGCGGCGCGGGTGGATCCGGTGATTGCGTTGCGCTATGAGTGAAGTCTGCGTTCATCAGCGGCTAACGATGTAGCGCACGCACTCCTGCGTGCCGCGTCGCC
>DASQGY010000289.1:0-27697 GCA_035632375.1 Bryobacteraceae bacterium
CTTACCATAGCTAAACTACGTGGCGCATCTCATCTCAGAACTGAAAAAAAATCGGGACAGTGACTTCATCACCTCTGTGTCACCTGTTTGCGCTGTAGCCGAGTTGTTGCTTGACGATGTCGCGCGGGTAGGAGATTTCTACTTTTATGACTCTGCCCTTTGCGTCCCGGGTGGCCGTTAGCTGGGGGTTGATGCCGGCCCAGTAGGTGGGAAGGTCCAGCTTCTTGTAGCGCGACATTACCTGGTCGCGTAGGGCGGGGTCGAAATGGACGCCGTACTTGTCGATCAGGGCTTTGATGGCGTCGTAATCGCCCTCCGCTTTGATGCGCATCAGCTCGGCCAGCAATTGGCCTACGCCCTCACGCATTTTTTGGAAGTCCTGGAGGACTAGATAAGTCTTGCCGTCGCGATGGATTTCGGCGATAGCTTCGGTTTTGTCCTTGATGTAATTCACGATGAGCTGTCGGCCGCGTTCGTGGTCCTCCTCGATCGTGTCGCCCTTGGGGATGCGGCGAAGTTGGGAGATGGCTACGCGGACGGAAGCGTAGTACATGGCCTTCGCGACGTCCGGGCTTGAAATCAACCCCAGCTCGCGCGCTTTCGGGTCCCATACATTCCACAGCCCCATCAGGTCGGCGCGGGCCTCTTCGAGCGTGGAGAAATACTCCTTCAGATAGAACGTGGCTTCGTGGGTCAGTTTGGGGCTGAGTTTCCCGGACCCGTGGCCGACAATCTCGTGGAGCGCGGTCAACACATCCTCGGCTTCGCCGCCATACTTCTTGCCAACCTCGATTTCTTCTTTCGAGGCGGCGAACTCCTCCAGCAGTTTGTCGCCGCCCGCGCTGGCCAACGCTCGCGAGCTGCCGGTGAACAGGAAGCTCTTGCTGCCGTACTTGGCGTGGATCTCATCCTCGTTCGGAAGATTGTCGCCGACCGTCGTTACGTGGAAATCGCCGGTCTCCGCCAGCGTCTCCACGGCTTTGGCCAGTGGCGGTTTCACCCCCTGTTTCTTGTACTCCGGCTTCCACGGCGCGTGGTCCTCAAAATACTGCGCGTTGTCCGCGATTTTCAGCATCAGGGCGTTCAAGCGTTTGTCGGTGACGCTGACGAAGCTTTGCGATGTGCCCTTGGCCCCGCGAGCGTCGCGATACACCTCAATGAAGCCGTTCGCGAAATCGACAGGGGCGTTGTTCTGCACCCAGTCGATACCGAAGTGAATCCAGTCCTGCGGATCGCCGGTCTGATAGAAACGGATGAGGTCGCGGATCACTTTGGCTTGCGCGGGGTCGGCGGCCGCGGCGGCTTTTTCGAGATACGAATTGGCCTTGGCCAGATATTCGGCATAGAGTCCCGGCGGGATCTTGAGGTCGGGTGAGCCGGCGCGATAGACCTGCTCTACCAGATGGCCGTTTATTTTCGCCAGACGCGAGTTGAGGGGATAGTGCTCGACGAATCCTTTGAGATCCGCCAACGTGACCCCGGAGTAGAAGTTGTTGGCGCTGGCTTGGATGATATCCAGGCCGGCGCGAGGACTCTTCGCGGTGATGGTGGGCTCGAAGTTGGGATCGAACAAGGACGGTTTCAACACGTCGAGTTCTTTCAGGTAGGCTGCTTCGGTGAAACCATGCGCACCATGGCGGATCACCGCTAGCCCCGCGTCCTTCAATTCTTCGAAAGTGAAATCCGGTAGAAACTTCTGCGCCGTGGTGTCGTTGTGATTGCCCCGATTGGCCCAGAAGAGTTTGGTGAAAGCCACGATCTTGTCGTAGGCAGGCCGATTGACGCCATCGGGATGAGCCGCCACCATTTCCAGCAGGCGCTTCTGGCGCAGGCCAAATCGCGAGACTTGATCGTAGATGATCGGATTGATGGCGATGGCAGCCTCAGTGAGCCAATAGCCGAGCGCTTGCTGCTGTGGCGTCAGGGCGCGGAAACTCTCGGCCTGGAGCTGGATAAAACCCGTCGAGCCGACGCGATCGGCCAGAGGATTTTCCTGCTGGGCGAAACCCAGGCCAGCGAGTACGAATAGCGAAGCTATAAGTCTCATGGGATTTACCAATAGACGAACGATTCTTCTTCGCAGATCAGCACGATCGGCGGGCCGCCAGTGGAAATTTTTGTAGCGTGCGCAACCACTTCCTGGCCGGCTTCCGATTGGATGCACTTGGTAAGGTCGTCCATGTTGGAGAAGTAGACTTCGGCGAGGCGATAGGCGGCCACCTTGCCCTGGGGCGAGCTCAGAACCTTAGTAGCGACCAGCCGGGTCATGCCTTTCAGTTTGGCCTCGGCGAGGGGCAGATGTTCGTCCTTGTAGACTTTTTCAAAAGCTTCCTCGTCGTGAGGACGGGGGTAGATGACAACTACTTTCACGCCATATGTTCCCATGGTGCCAAGTTTCCCATATCCGGGCTCTGATATTCTGGCTGAGAAGCAGGTGCTAGGTGTTAAGCGGATGTACGAGAAGAAACTCATCCTGTGGGGCAGGTTGCCAACCTGCGCGCGATTGTTAATCGCGCTTCGCCAAGCAGGTTGCCAACCTGCCCCACAGGCCGACTATCCAGTACCAAGGATCAATAGGTTAGAGGCGAGTTTCTGGAGAGGTGCTCAGGTGGGTTCAGGGGTTTTCGCGTGACGGATTTCAACCACATACATTCGCGGGATGGTGACGACTGGGTTTGCGGCCGGAGCATGGCGGTGCAGGGTGACCAGATGCTGCATTGCGAGGGGCGAGATCCCGATGAGGACGAGGCTTGCCGGTTGTGCGCCGAACGAATCGTCGGTTATTTTGGCGAGCCGATGCATGTGCATTGAGGTGCATATCTCCTTGACAGCTGAAGTGCCACCTTTTTCAACAACTGATGAGCGCCTGGTGGCACAGGCTTCAGCCTCAATGCCGTTAAGTTTTCCGCGCGCCAGCGCAAGCTATTGATTCTGCTTCGTCGAGAATGTAGCGCACGCATTCCTGCGTGCCGCGTCGGCACTCGTGCCGACGCCCGGTGGATTGCTTTTGTCGCATCTGATATTTCAGTGACAGCACATGAGCACTGTGAAACGTTTGCCTTCCGAGCCCGCCGGAAAACTTAACAGCATTGGGCTTCAGCCTGTGCGTGCTCCAGGCTCAGTGCGAGCCTTCTCCAGCGCCCTCTTCAGCCTGTGAAGCCTGCGCCACCGGTCACAGCCGGAGATCGTGGCCGGACTTGCGGAGTGCGTCGATGACGCGGTCGCGGATGGCTGTTACTTCATCGGAGGAAAGAGTGCGATCGTCTGCGCCGACGGTCAGCCGATAAGAAACGCTTTTGCGGTCTTCTGGCAGAGGCGCGCCGGTGTATTGGCGGACGAAGTCGATTTCCACCAGGTCGGCCCCGGCGGCTTCGGCCAGACGGCGCTCGATTTCGCCGGCAGGTTCGCGCAGTTCGGCGACCACCGACAGATCGAAGGCGCTAGTAGGATACCGGCGCAGCGGGCGATAGCGCACTTCGTGGTGGTCCAGGCGTTCGAGCGCCGCGAGATCGAGGTCCAAGATAGCGGCGCGGCCGTCTTCCAGCAACGTTGGATGCAGCTCGAACAAGCGGCCTACGGTTTCGCCGCGCCAGGAGATCGTCGCCGCACGTTCCGGATGTTCGTACACGCTAGCCTGTTCCAGTTGCACTTGGCAGCCAGGCATCAGGCATTCGGCTAACCGCTTCAACTCAAATAGTGATGCCGCACCGTCGCCCTCGCGAGCGTACATGGCCGCGGTGAAATGCGGGATCTCCTCCGGGAGCCCGGCGGCGCGCGGATGGATCTCGCGGCCGATTTCGAACAGGCGGAAAGAATTCAAGCGGCGGCTGTTTTCCAGAATATTCTTCCGGATACCGGGCAGCAGGCTGGTGCGCAATAGCGATTGATCGGCGGCGATGGGGTTCGCAACCTGGAGATGCCCGGCTGGATCGAAGTGAAACGCGCGGGCCATCTCCTCGCTGATGAAAGAATAGTTGGAGACCTCGGTGAAGCCTTGCGCCGCAGCCATGCTGCGCACGCCGCGCTGGTAGAGCCGCATGGGATCGCTGGGCGGCGCCACGGCCTGGATCAGCGGGGGCTGCGGTGTGATGGAAGCATAACCAATCATGCGGCCGACTTCTTCCAGCAGGTCGTCCTTGATGGAGACGTCCTTGGTTGCGCGCCAGCTCGGGACAGTGACGGAGAAATGGCCGGGCTTAATTTCGGTGACACCGAATTCGAGCGATTCCAGGATGTCGCGGACTTCGGCGGCAGTGATGGAGCGGCCCAGTTTGCGAATGAGCCAGTCGACTGTTAGCTCGATGGGTGGAGGAGCCTGGAATTCGGCCTTGCGATCGGCAAGACCGCCGGCCAAGCGAATGCCCGGTGAAACTTGTTCGAGCAACTCGATGGCGCGCGCCAAGCCGCGCACAGTGTTCCGCGGATCCTGCGATTTCTCGAAGCGCATGGAAGCATCGGTGCGAAGCTTGAGCGCGACCGATGTCCTGCGGACGCTGACCGCCTGGAAACAGGCGCTCTCGAACACGATTCGCTTGGTGTCCGGACCGATGGCGCTCTCCAATCCACCGATGACCCCGGCGATGGCGATGGCGCCCTGCGCGTCGGCGATCACCATATTCGCTGGAGTCAGATCGTATTCCTCGTCGTTCAGCGCGACGATCTTCTCCCCCGCGTGGGCGCTGCGAACGAAGATCGTTTGGCCGGCTAGCTTATCGGCGTCGAAGGCGTGCATCGGTTGCGCCAACTCCGCCATGATGAAGTTGGTGACATCGACAATGTTGTTGATGGCGTTCAACCCAATGGCTTCCAACCGGTACTGCAACCACAGCGGCGACGGGCGCACGGTGACGTTGTCGAAAACCAGCGCACTGTATCGCGGGCAGAGCGCGAGGTCCTCGATTTCGACCGCAACCTGAGCTGGACCCTGCGGCAGCAAATCGAGCCGCGCCGGATCGCGAAGTTTCTGGCGGGTGATGGCGGCCACTTCGCGCGCCATGCCGTGGTGCCCCCACAGGTCGGGACGGTGCGTGAGCGACTTGTTGTCCACTTCGATGATGGAATCCGGAGTGAGCGATAGTTCGCCGTCGAGTTCCACAATTCCGGTGTGATCGCGATTGATGCCCAACTCCTGGCCGCTGGCCAACATGCCATCGCTCTCCACCCCGTGAATCAAGGCCTTGGCGACGGGAAGGTACACCGTGGAAATTCCCGGGCGGCAGTTCGGCGCGCCGCAGACCACTGTCTTGATGCCATAGCGCGCTGTTTCGACGACCGCTTTCCGATTGTGGCCATCACCGGGCACTTCTTCCACGCTCACTATGCGAGCCAGCGAAGCTTCAGCAAGCGCGGCCCCCACTTGCTCCAGGCCCTCGCATTCGGCGGTCTTCATGGTGATGAGATGCAGCAGTTCGGTGGGGTCGGCTTGGAGTCCGGGAACCATTTCGCGAATCCAGTTGTAGGAGAATTTCATCTCGATTGATCCGGTCTAAAACTGCTGCAAGAATCTCAAGTCGCCGCTTTGGAACAGCCGGACGTCGTCGACGGCGTAACGCATCATGGCCAGGCGCGTGAGTCCCAAGCCGAAGGCGAAGCCGCCCCACTCATCGGGATCGATGCCGCTCATGCGCAGCACGTTCGGGTGCACCAGGCCGCAAGGCATCAACTCCACCCAACCGCTCTGCTTGCAAACAGGGCAACCCGGGCCGCCGCAGATGAGGCACTGGATATCCAGCTCGAAGCCGGGTTCAACGAACGGAAAGAAACCCGGGCGCAGGCGAACGGTGACTTCGCGGTGGAAGATGGCGCTGAGCAGGGTCTTCATGAAATAGGTCATGTGGCCGACGGACACATCGCGGTCCACCATCATGCCTTCCACTTGATAAAACGTGTGCTCGTGCGATGCGTCGACTTCTTCGTTGCGGAAGACGCGGCCGGGGGCGATCATGCGCAGCGGCGGTCCCAGCCGCTCCATGCCGCGCACCTGGACTGGCGAGGTGTGAGTGCGCAGCAGGTTGCCATCGGTGAGCCAGAAGGTATCCTGCATGTCGCGCGCCGGATGCGTGGCGGGGATGTTGAGCGCGTCGAAATTGTGATATTCGGTTTCCACCTCCGGGCCGTCGAGCACGGCGAATCCGAGCGAGGTGAAGAGGTCCTCGATTTCATTGCGAATCTGAGTGACGGGATGAAGGCTGCCAGGACGCGGCGGTGGCGCGGGCAGCGTGAGATCCAGCCATTCGGCGCGAAGCCGGGTGTTCAGAGCCACGCCGGCGAAGGCTTCTTTCTTGGCTTCCAACGCCGCTTCCAGCGTTTTCTTGGCGGCATTCAGAGCTTTGCCCGCCGGGCCGCGTTCCTCCGGCGGCAGTTTGCCGACGTTGATTTGCGAGAGCGCACCCTTGCGGCCGAGCACGTCGACACGCACCGCTTCGAGTTCGTCGAGATTTTGAGCGACTTCAATCCGCGCCAGCGCGGCGGATTGCAGCTCGTTAATTTGGGTTTCGATCACTGCCGGTAGCCTGCCCTATGCGCCCCGATCCTGTGGTGCGTATTCATCTAACAAGTTCACCACAGCTTGGTGCCCCTTCGTCAATGCCAGGTCGAGGGCATTCTGATTGTTGCCCGCGCGGGCCTGAACATCCGCGCCGCTGGCGATCAGGAGGCGGACCATCTCGACATCGCCATTTTGTGCCGCGGCGTGGATGGCAGTCCATCCGCCGTGCTGGCGCGCGTTCACGTCCGCGCCGTGTTCGATCAGGATGCGGACGGCGTCGCAATTCTTGCCCGCGGCTGCGGCGTGGAGCGGCATGTTCTGCATGGCGTTGTGGGATTGCGCGTGCACATCTGCGCCGTGGACCAGCAGCGCCTCGGCGACCGTGGGGTGGCCGAAGAAGCAGGCCAGGTGGAGCGGCGTCCAGCCATCGCGACTGTAGCCGTTGATGGCGGCTTTCCCGGCGCCGGCGGCGAGTTCAACGACGCGCTGTTCCGCGCCGGCAATACAGGCGGCGAAGAGGTCCAGTGGCACGCCTCTTGCGAGCAGCATGGTGGCGATTTCATTCCGCCCGGCGTATTTCGCGGCGGTGAACGGATCCCGGCCGTTCTCGTCCTTGGCGGACAGCAGACCGGCGTCGGAGGCGAGGAGTGAATCGATTTTGTCGCGATCGCCGGCGCGGATGGCTTCGAAGAATTCTTTGCTCATGGGTTATGTGCAAAGACCCGGGGGAAAAAGTGGGAGCGCAAAAAACGGGGACAGCCAGCCTGTTTCCGCGCAGGCGATGCGTTGACAAGCGAACAATTCAGGTCGCGCGAAACAGGTAGGCAGTCCCCCCTTTTTGCGCTCCCACTTTTTGGTGGCAAGCTCGGCAACTTCATACTTCGGCCTGGAACACTTTCTCGGATTTGGCCAGTTCCCAATCCAGGTGGTTGATGTAGAACAGAAGCACTGCCGGCGGATAAATGGCTTTGAATTTGTCGTAGACCTTCTGCTGCCAGCCTTCGGTGAAATACTTCGAGCCGTCGATGTCTTTGTTGAAGAACCCTTCTTCATTCGGAATGCCGAGTTCGTCAAGCACCGCTTTGATCATGGCCAGGTGGGAGACCAGGATGGCCTGTGCGAGATCGGTGGCGAAGTCTTCGTCGTTTTCGCCCAGGCGGGCCCAGAAACGCGATTCGGCTTTGCGCAGGTGTTCGGAGTTGAGCTTAGGCAGGTGCAGGACGGCCTTCATGCGGTCGTAGAGCTGGTAGGTTTTGAGCTTGCCGATGGAGACGGTGCGCAAGAGCTGGCCGAAAGTCTGCTCGCCGAGGCCCTGGAAAATCCCGGATAGCTGCATAAAATGCCAGCGTAGCATGCCTGTGTTGCGACGCATGGCATATATTGATGCGAATGCGGGCTGTGGCGAGATCCCGCGCCCGCCGCGCTGCTTGCGAAGATTCGAACAATCGAATATACTGAATCTTGCCAAGCATCGCCACCCTGTACACGCTCGGGCTGCTCGCTTACGGCCTGGGATGTGTTGGAGGCTTAGCGGCTCACTTCTTGAAGAAGGCGGGGCCGCTCGCCGCCAGTCTGCTGTGCGCTCTTTCGTTGAGCGGGGCGATTCTGCAATTCGGTGCTTCGCTGGGCGCGTTGTTGGGTGGCGGCGATATTGCCTGGTCGCTAGTTTCCGGTGTGCCGTACCTGCACTACGGCGTTCGCCTGGATGCGCTCTCGGCATTTTTCAACCTGACGCTATCGCTGCTCTCGGCCGCCGTGTCGGTATACTCGTTCGGCTACATCGCCCATTCGGAGATTCGCAAAAGGGCGGGACTATTCTGCTTCTTCTTTAATCTGCTGTTGCTTTCGCTCACGCTGGTCTTCACGGCCTCCAATGTCCTGTTCTTTCTGATCGTCTGGGAATTGACGGCGGTGTCGGCTTACTTCCTGGTGGCCTTCGACCATGAGTCCGAGGAGGCGAGAAAAGGCGGACTGCTCTACCTGCTGATGTCGCGCGGTGGGTCTGGCATGATGCTGGTGGGCTTTCTACTGCTTGGATCGGCCGCGGGCAGCCTGGACGCGGATGCGCTGCACGGCGTGGGCCAGCATCTTTCGCCGGTTCTGGGTGCAGTTACATTCCTCCTTCTGTTCTTCGGCTTCGGCGTAAAAGCCGGAATCATTCCGCTACATATCTGGTTACCCGCCGCGCATCCGGTGGCGCCCAGCAATGTCTCGGCGCTGCTATCCGGCATCGTGATCAAAGCCGGAATCTACGGGATGGCCCGCGTGTTTTTCGATTTCTACGGCGAGCTGCCAGTCTGGGCGGGCATGTTGGTATTGGTGGCCGGAGTGATATCCGCGCTCCTTGGTGTCTTGTACGCATTGATGGAGCACGATCTCAAGCGGTTGCTGGCGTACCACAGCATCGAGAACATCGGGATCATTCTGATGGGCTTCGGTTCAGCTCTTCTGTTCCGGTCCTTCGGCCATCCGCAGCTTGCCGCGCTGGCGCTCATCGCCGGGCTGTTTCACACGCTGAATCACGGCCTGTTCAAGTGCCTTCTCTTCCTCGGCGCCGGCGGCGTGCTGCATGCGGCACATACGCGAAATATGGAGGAGATGGGCGGATTGATCCGGCGCATGCCGATGACGGCTCTCTATTTTCTGATCGGTGCGATTGCTATTTCGGGACTTCCGCCGTTGAATGGCTTCGTCAGTGAATGGTTGACGTACCAGGCGCTGCTGGCTGGTTTCGGTGCGACGCCGACGTTAACTCGCCTCGCGTTTCCAGTGGCAGGCGCGCTTCTGGCATTGACGGCAGCTCTGGCGGCCGCCTGCTTTGTGAAGGCGTTCGGCATCACCTTCCTGGCGTTTCCACGGAGCGAAAAGGCCGAGAACGCGAAAGAGGTTTCGTTCTCCATGCGTTCCGGGATGGCGATCCTGGCTCTGGCTTGCGTAGCCCTGGGTTTGGGCGCGACCTGGTTCCTTCCGGTGTTCGATCAGATTACCGTGCAAGCTTTCGGTATCGCCGCCAGCAAAGATCTGGTCGCCGCGAACGGCTTGGTGTTAACGCCCGGGTCGCTCCGTGGCGGAAGCGTTTCCACCGCGGTGATCGCATTGCTGCTCTTAGCGCTGGGCACGGTCCCGCTGGTGCTGTGGCTGGTGTGGGGACGCAAGACATCGCGCGTGCGCGGCCCTGCCTGGGATTGCGGACAGCCGGGCTTAACCTCCGACAACGAGTACACGGCCACCGCGTTTTCCAAGCCACTGCGGATGATTTTTGCGGCGCTGTTCCGTCCGCGCCGCGAGATCCAGACTGAGTTCGAAGTGTCGGCGTATTATCCCAAGGCGATCCATTTTGAATCGGAGATCGAGCCGACGTTCGAAACTCATTTCTACGGCCCTCTACGCGAGGGAATTCTTTGGGCCTCGTCCTGGGTGCGGAGGATGCAAGCCGGCAGCATACATGCGTATTTGGCGTACATTTTCGCGACGCTGATCCTGTTGCTATTGTTTGGGGTGCGCGAATGATGGAGCAGGCGATGGCCGTCTTCATTCAGATCGCGCTGGTGCTGTTTCTTTCACCGCTGATTACCGGGTTCAGCCGGACGTTGAAGGCGCGGCTGCAAGCACGCCGTGGCGCCGGAGTGTTTCAGCCTTACCGCGATCTTTACAAGCTGCTGCGCAAGGGGATGGTGATTCCGGACAGCGCCTCCTGGATTTTTTCTGCCACGCCGTATGTTCTGTTCGTCACCACGCTGCTGGCCGGGCTGTTGATCC
This sequence comes from Bryobacteraceae bacterium, assembly GCA_035632375.1. Classification (GTDB taxonomy): domain Bacteria; phylum Acidobacteriota; class Terriglobia; order Bryobacterales; family Bryobacteraceae; genus Palsa-89. Next base: position 10,247 of record DASQGY010000289.1, read on the forward strand.
CGGCGATTTCCGCGACGGCTCCGTTGAGCTTGTTCGGCGGAGTTTTGGCGGTAGTCTATTTGCTCGCGCTGGGGCGCTTCTTCCTGGCGCTTGGCGGACTGGACGCCGGGAGCCCGTTCGGCGGCTTGGGGAGCAGCCGGGAGATGACCATTTCCGCCATCGCGGAACCGGCGCTGATGCTGGCCGTCTTCACCGTGGCGATCGGCGCCGGATCGACCAATCTCAGTTCCGTGGCGCAAGCAGCGCTCGGACAAAGCTGGCATTTTCTGTCGCCGCAGCAGATGCTTGCCTTTGCCGCGCTCTTCATTGTGCTGATCGCCGAGACCGGCCGAATACCGGTGGACAATCCGGCGACGCACTTGGAACTGACCATGATCCACGAAGCGATGATTCTTGAATACTCGGGACCGTATCTGGCGCTGATCGAATGGAGCGCCGCGATGAAGCAACTGGTGCTGATGACCCTGTTGGTAAATGTGTTCTTTCCGTTCGGCCTGAGCGCCGGATGGGACCCGGCGTCGATTGTGCTGAGCCTGGCGCTGTTCGGAGGGAAACTGCTGTTGTTGGCCACTGTGGTGGTGCTGGTGGAGACCACCAACGCGAAGTTACGGCTATTTCGCGTTCCGGAGCTGCTTGCTGTCGCGTTTGTACTGAGCGCCATGGCGTTGATTTCTACATTTCTTTTTTGAGGGAACACGTCGCGAATGTTTTGGCAAGACCCACAATTCGGCAACAAGCTGATCACGCTGATGGCGGCGCTGGTCCTGGTGCTACAGATCCTGATGGTGGCGCAGCGCTGGTTGGTGACCAATATTCGCGCCTTCGGAATTCAGTCGTTCTTGTTAGGCTGCATCGCGGTCACCATCGCCTATTTCAACCATGCACCGCAGATTTATCTTGTTGCGGCACTCACGCTGGTATTCAAAGCCGTTGTCTTACCCATTGTCCTGGAGCGGCTGGTAACCAAGATCGGTATCCGGCAGGAAATCGAACCGCTGGTGAATGTCCCGATATCGGTGATTGTTTCTGGACTCCTGACACTGCTGGCCTATGTTGTCGCCGAGTCGTTTCGTGAACCCGCGGAAACAACCGGACCGTCCAATCTGGGACACAACACGCTGGCGGTGGCGCTGTCGTTGTTCCTCATCGGCTTTTTCATGATGGTGAACCGGCGCAAAGCTCTGACGCAGGTTCTGGGCTTCCTTTGCCTGGAGAACGGCTTGTTCCTGGCGGCGATTTCGCTGACCTACGGGATGCCGCTGCTGGTGGAACTCGGGATTTTCTTCGACCTTCTGGTGGCGGTGATGGTTCTCGGCATTTTGGTCTACCGTATTCGGGAGACTTTCGACTCCATGGATGTCAGCAAGCTATCGAGGTTGCGAGGTTGACCGAGTCAATGATTCTTCTCGCCATACTCGCCGTTCCGCTGGTTGCCGGCGCGCTGTCCTTCGCCGCCCGCAAGCGGCAGGCCATGGAGGCGATCAACCTGGGCGGGTTCGGAATTGTATTCGCGCTGGCCCTCGCATTGGTTGCCAGGGTACTGCGGCTGGGAAACATTTCTGCGTTGAACGGCTTTTTGTATGCCGACTCGCTGAGCGCTCTGGTGGTTCTGCTGACAGCGCTGGTCGCTTTGATTTGCTCCGTCTACGCCGTCGGATACTTCCGCGACGACGAGCGCAATAACGTGTTTGAGGAAGACCTGCTGGGCGACGTAACCATTTCCAAGCTGCGCAAATACTACGCGCTGACACCGCTGTTTGTCTTTTCGATGATGCTGGTGGCTCTGGCCGATAACCTGGGCGTGATGTGGGTGGCGGTGGAAGCCACCACGCTCACATCGGTGTTCCTGGTGACCTTCTACGGCCGCGCGACGTCGCTGGAAGCAGCTTGGAAGTACGCCATCATCGGCGGCGTGGGCCTATCGATGGCGTTGCTCGGCACCATCCTCACGTATTATTCGGCTCGCCATGTGTTGGGGTCGGAAACCTCAGGATTGAATTGGTCGGTGCTGGTGACGCACGCCTGGCAATTCGACAAGACCACCATGAAGCTGGCATTCATTTTGATTCTGCTGGGCTACGGAACCAAGGCGGGGATCGCGCCCATGCACACCTGGAAGCCGGATGCGTATAGCGAAGCTCCGGTGCCCGCGGCGGCGATCCTCTCGTCGGCCACGTTGAACTGCGCGCTTTACGGCTTAGTGCGCTTCTACATTTTGGCCAGCCACTGCCTGGACCCGAACTATCCAGGAAATCTGCTGCTGATATTCGGGGTCCTTTCGATGGGCATCTCGGTGCCGTTCGTGCTGATCCAAAGAAACTTCCGGCGGCTGCTGGCATATCACACCATCGATCATGCGGGCATCATGGTTACGGCGCTCGGCGTCGGTGGACCGCTGGGTGCATTGGGTCTGACCCTGCACATGACCTTTCACACTGTCGCGAAATCGCTGCTGTTCTTGTGCGCCGGCACGGTGTACCAGCACTTCCGTACGGATTTGTTCCGCAAGATCAAGAGCGGCGTGATCCGTCTGCTGCCGTTCGCGGGCGCGGTGTTCCTGATGGCCACGCTGGCGATTGTCGGGACGCCGCCGTTCAGTTTGTTTCAAAGCGAATTCGTGATCCTGCAGGCGGCCTTCGCCGGCGGCCACTATGTATCCGCCGTCCTCTTCGTTCTGTTCGGCGTCGCGATATTCGCAGGCGCGGTGATCCACGTTGGCGGCTTGGTGCTGGGACCCGCTGAGGCAGGCCCGGTTGCACCATGGTATCCCTGGCGCGACACCGCGGTGTTCGTTTCGGCAGCCATTCTGGTGGTGATTGGTTTCTGGCTGCCTGGCCCTTTGTACGAGCTGATCCGGAACGCCGCGGGTATTGTATCGGGGGGATCGTGATGGCTCGACGATTCCCAGAGTTGGCGGAGATGAAGCAGGCTTTCGGCGGGCTGGTGCAATCGATATGCGCCGCGCATCGGAACGAAGTCTATCTCCTGACCGATGGTCCGGATGTCCGGCCAATCGTGCAACACCTGCGGAGCGAATATGACGCGCGGGTAGCCGCGGTGTTTGCAGAGGATCGCTGTTCCGCCGAAGGTGTTTATTTCAACTATTACGTTTTTGACCAGACTGGCAATCCACAGTTTCTGATTGTGCAAGCGCCGGTGTCTCAGGAGGACGCGAGGTTTCCATCTCTTGCCGCCGAGATTCCAGCGGTCAATTGGCAGGAGCGAGAAATCCAGGATTGGTTCGGACTGGTGGCCGAGGGCCATCCCAATCCGCGGCGCGTCGCGCTGCACGATAACTGGCCGGATGTAGCTCCCCTGCGAAAGAGTTTCGCGATTGACACTGTGCTTCCGCCATTCGAGGGCGAGAGGCACATCTACCGGCCGACTCTGGGCGAGGGTGTTTTTCAGATTCCTGTAGGCCCTATTCACGCGGGAGTCATAGAGCCGGGACACTTCAGCTTCGCGGTGGCCGGTGAGCCGATCCTCTACCTGCAACTCCGGATGTTTTATGTACACAAGGGAATCGAGAAGCGGTTCGAGCAGTTGCCGGTGAATCGCGCTGTGTACCTTGCGGAGAGCATTTCGGGCGACTCGAGTTTCTCGCACGGCACGGCATTCTGTCAGGCCGTGGAACAGGCCGCCGAGGTCGAGGTGCCCGCGCGTGCGAGGCAGATGAGAACCGTTCTACTGGAGTTGGAACGCGTCTACAACCATGTCGCCGACATTGGCGCGATCGCCACCGACGTCGGCTTCGTTATCGCGAACGCCCATGCATCGCGCCTGCGGGAGATGATTCTTTGCCTGAATGAGGAACTCACCGGCAGTCGGCTATTGCGGGGCATGATTTGTCCTGGAGGAGTTCGCTGGGATTGGACCTCGGAGCAAATGGATAAGTGCGTCGAGGTTCTGCGAGTGTTCGCGCAGGAATTCGGCGGCCTGATGCGCATCATCGAAACTTCGGACTCTACCCGCGACCGGCTGGAGCGGACTGGAACTTTGACGCCGGAGAAGGCGAGAGACCTGGGGATTGTGGGAGTGGGTGGGCGCGCGTCTGGCGTGGATCGCGACGCCCGGCGCGATCATCCGTACGCCGCCTACGACCCCGCGACACTGCGAGTGCCCGTCTACCAGGAAGGCGATGTGCTGCGCCGCATGCAGGTGCGAGTGGATGAGATTTGGCAATCGCTGGAGTTGATCGCGGCGGCGAAAGCCGCTCTGGCGGAACCAGGTTCGCATCGCGTTCCTGTGTCATCTATTCAGCCGGATCGCTGCGCGCTCGGCGTGGTGGAAGGGTGGCGCGGAGAAATTCTCCACTGGATTCGAACCGGCGATGACAATCGCCTGGAGCGTTGCAAGATCAAGGATCCGTCGCTCAACAACTGGCCGGCTTTGGTGGAGGCGGTGCAGGGCAACATCGTGCCGGATTTTCCGGTCATCAATAAGAGCTTCAACCTTTCGTATTCGGGGACGGATCGCTAAGCCATGTTCAAGATCCTCAGAAAGACCGCGCAGACTGGCCTGGTTACCATCGGCTATCCAAAGAAAACGGCTCATCTGTCGACCCAATTCCGGGGAGCGCCGCGCTTTGCTTTTTCCGGCTGGCGAGACGCGCGTCCGGCGGCTGAGGCCTGTCCAACCGCGGCCATCTCCATCCAGGAATCGGATGGCGCCCGAAGAGTGACCGTGGACTACGGGCTTTGCGTGTACTGCGGGCAGTGCGCTGAGGCGGACCCGAGCGGCGCGGTGGAAATGACGCGCGAGTTTGAGCTCGCCGCTCTGGACCGGCGCAACCTGGTGCTCACCGCCGAGTACGCGGTGGATAACGAAGGTATCCAATACGATTTGAAGAAGCTGCACCACGGTTATTGGCCGGTGGAAGAAACATCGGAAATACTGGAGCGGAACGTGCGCGCCCGAATCCGACAGGTGCTGGGACGGTCGTTGGCGATCCGCGAAGTGGACGCTGGTTCGTGCAACGGCTGTGAAGTGGAGATCACGGCGCTGAGCAATCCGATCTACGATGCGGAGCGGCTGGGAATCCACTTTGTGGCCTCTCCCCGGCACGCCGATATGCTTTTGGTGACCGGTCCGGTGACGCGCAACATGGAGCTTGCTTTACTGAAGGCGTATCGCGCCACGCCGGATCCCAAGGTGGTAGTGGCGGTGGGAGCGTGCGGCATCAGCGGCGGAATTTTCGGGCGCAACTACGCGACGCTCGGCGGCGTGGATCAGGTGGTGCCGGTGGACGTGTTCATCCCCGGATGCCCTCCGCGGCCGGAAGCCCTGTTGCACGGCATTTTGCTGGCCGTCGGACGGATAGAGCAGAAAGGCTTACCTCAATGACCCAGGAACTGCGCCGGTTCAAAGCGGAAATCTTCCACGCCCTGGCGCATCCCACCCGTATCGCCATCGTGGAGCTGCTGCGCAATGGCGAGATGTCCGCGGGGAAACTGATCGAGCGGCTGGAGCTGGAACAGGCCAACGCGTCGCAGCATTTCGCGGTGCTGCGCGCCAAGCAGGTGATTGTGAATCGCAAGGAAGGCAACCAGGTGTTCTATTCGCTTCGCGATCCGGTGCTGATTGAAGTGCTGGATGTTCTGAAGCGTTATTTCTACTCGCAGCTTTCGCAGACCATGTCGATGTTGAAGGAGATGCGGATGGAAAAGGGGTCGGGCAAGAAGCTATCCTAGGGTCCATGTGGCAGGACCTTCGCTTCGGAATCCGGATGCTTCTCAAATCGCCCGGATTTACCGCACTGGCGCTGGCGACGCTGGCGCTGGGTATCGGCGCGAACACGACGATTTTCAGCGTGGTCAACTCCGTGCTGTTGCGGCCTCTGCCTTACGAGAAGCCGGATCGAATGGTGCAGATCTCAGATGTATTAACAGGTGGCTTCATCACTTCGTCGCTTCCCAAGTACAACTTCCTTCATGATCACGTTAGAAGCCTCAGCGCTTTCGCCGCATTGAGTTTTGGGCAATTCCAGATTGCCGGCCCTTCCCCCGCAGCGCCCGCGGAAGTTGGAGGCGTTCGGGTTTCCGCGGATTTCTTCCGGGTCTTCGGAGCGAAGCCTTCCGCTGGACGAACGTTTCTCGAAGAGGAAACCCAGCCCGGCGGCAATCCAGTGGCGGTGATCAGCAATGTGCTCTGGCAGAATCGCTTTGCATCCGATCCGGCGGCGATCGGCAAGACCATCAGCATCGACGGCGCTCCCACGACCATCGTGGGAATCATGCCTCCGGGATTCGAGTATCCGCCCGGCACCGAAATCTGGGTACCCAGGTTTTTCGAACATCCGGTGATCACGCCAGTTCAGATTCAGAGAGGGGCGAGTTACCTTTTGTATTACGGCCGATTGGCGGACGGCACCGATATCGGTGGTGCGCAGTCGGAAATATCCACCTTGAGCCGGCAATACGATGAATCGCATAAAGGCTTCGGCGATACGGAGCGTCAGATGACGGTGATCCAGTTGCGCGAATGCCTGGTGGGCGGCGACGTCCGCCGGACGCTGCTGGTTCTTCTGGGAGCAGTCGCATTCGTACTGCTGATCGCTTCGGCGAATGTGGCCAATCTTCTGCTGGCGCGTGCGATCGCGCGGCAGAAGGAAGTCGCTATCCGCGCGTCTCTTGGCGCCGGCAGGCCGCGGCTGCTGCTGCAGTTCCTTACGGAAAGCGTTTTGCTCGCCGGCATGGGGGCGGGGATCGGACTGCTGCTCTCGCTCTGGAGCGTGCGGTTGATCGCCGGCATTGGTCCGCAAATTTTGCCGCGAGCGGATGAGATCCACGTCAACGCCACAGTTCTTCTCTTTACGATGGCGGTGGCGATCCTGACCGGAATCATTTTCGGAATCGGTCCAGCGATGCATTCGTCGCGCGTGGATTTGAACGATGCACTGAAAGCCAGCGGGCGCAGCGTCGCGAGCGGTGGACGGCTGCGCGAGGTGATGATCGTTTCCGAAGTCGCGCTGGCGATGATCCTGCTTACCGGCGCAGGGTTGCTGATGCGCAGTTTTCTGCGTCTGGAAGGCGTCGATCCCGGTTTCAAGCCGCAAGATCTCCTGACCATGCGCATCGGTTTGGCGGGCGCACGGTATCCGCAACGCGCGCAGCAGGTGGCGTTCTACGATCGGCTGCTGGAACGCGCTGCGGCGATTCCAGGGGTGCGCCATGCGGCGTTGGCCCATGGTCTTCCCATAAACCGGGCCATCGGATACTTCTTTAACATCGAAGGACGCGCTGTTTTGGAGGCAACGAAAGCGCCGACGTTCTGGCTGCACAGCATCAGCCCTAGCTATTTTCAAACGCTCGGGATCCCGATTCATCGCGGCCGCGCCTTCACCGCGGCGGACACGGCGGCGAGCCAGCCGGTGGCAATCATTAATGAAACGATGGCGCGCCGTTTCTGGCCGCAGGAAGATCCCATCGGGCGGCACGTGATCTACGCGCGCGAGTCGATTGCGGTGGAAATTCTCGCCATCGCCGCGGACGTCAAGATCGGCGGTCTCGGCGACAACGGTCCGAACAACGAGCTCTACGTTCCGTACCGGCAGCGTCCGTTCCTGACGATGTCGCTAATCACGCGCGGACCAGCGAGCATTGCCTCTGCGGCGCGGCGCGAGATTCTCGCCATTGATGCCGATCAACCGGTGGCCGCGGTCCGGACCATGGACGACGTGATCGCCGATTCGGTCTCGCAACCGCGCTTGCGGACGATATTGATCGGCGCATTCGCGGCGCTCGCGTTGATTCTGGCGGCGATAGGAATCGCCGGCGTGGTGGCGTGGTCGGTTTCTCAGAGAACCAACGAAATCGGGATCCGCATGGCGCTAGGCGCACGGCCGTCGCATATTCTGGTGATGATCGTGCGGCAGGCGTTCACGATGATCGGCGCGGGGCAATTGATCGGGCTGGCGGGCGCGATCGCACTGACGCGCGTCCTGGCTAGCTTCCTCTTTGGGATTTCCCCCGAGGATCCGGTGACGTTCGTCGGCGTTTTGCTTTTGCTTGGGTTGGTGGCCCTGACCGCGTGTGTGGTTGCGGCGCGGCGCGCGTTGCGAATCGATCCGGTGACAGCGCTGCGTCGGGAGTGAGTGGATTGCAACCCCGGGGGGCGCTGTCCGAGCGTTCGGAATGTCGATAGATATACAAATAGAAGTATATTAGTATAGTTATGGATGGTAGGCCGCTCAAACCTGTCAGGTGGGTTGGTTCATCACGGAAGGACGTTCGGTCCTTTCCGCGAGCCGTACGGCTTGAAATTGGCCAAGCTTTATACGCTGCCCAGCAAGGCGAAACCGATCCAGCGGCTAAAGTCTTGTCTGGCTTCGGTGGAGGTAATGTATGTGAGATCATCACGCTGGAAGTCGGCGGCACATGGCGCACCGTCTATACGGTTGGCTTCAAGGACGCCATCTATGTACTGCACGCCTTTCAGAAGAAATCGAAGAAAGGAAAACGCACGACTAAGAACGATATGGATCTGGTCTGGCAGCGGCTAGCCGATGCGGAGAAACACCACAGAGAAAGGCAGAACTAGAATGAGAACCAAACGTCCGAAGAAGAGCGCGCGCACGCCGAGCGTCACGGAAGGCTCCGGAAACGTGTTTGCCGACCTTGGTCTGCCCCACCCCGAACAGGAAATGACGAAGGCCCGGCTGACGCTGCAAATTTGCCGCCTGATCAGACAGCGCGATATGACGCAAGCAGAAGCGGCGAAACTTCTGGGAATCAAACAGCCGCACGTGTCACTGCTGATGCGCAATCGCTCCGGAAGCTTTTCCATCGGCCGCCTGATCGACTTCCTTACTGCTCTCGGGCAGGACGTGGAGATTAACGTCCGGCCAACCCGCAGAGAATCTGGCCAGCTATCGGTTACAGTTCCTTGAGGCAGAGGAATTAGCGCGCCTGCGGGTCGTTTTGCCTGCGGCAGATCGTCGAGTGAGAAATGAGACGCATGGAGAACAAGGGCCAATACCACTTTGTGATTCCCACCGGAACCAAAGTTGTGACGAGACCACACGGCCGAGTCGGTGTTGTCGCGCACTCTCCAATAACTCCAGAGCACAACTACCGCGTGCGCTTCGCCGATGGCCGGGAAGAGAGCTTTCGCCGGGCAGACTTGAATCAGAATTCAAAGCGGCGCCGCCCCGCTTGCATCAAAGTCCGTCGCACTCGTGAGCGCTGGAAGCACTGTGGGAAGATTCTCTTTCCGCGACATACTCAGGCTACCCCAGGATCAAAATGGCTTTCATATCTTGAAGGTCCGGAAATCCAAATAGGCAGGGGCCTCCCTAGACCACGGCGCCGCTTGACAATCCGCCGCCTTCGAACACTTCACGGACGGCGGCGGAATTCAGGAACTTGCTCCGTAGCGCTTCGTCGTCGACGTTCTCCGCGATGCCTCGAACGATGGTGGCGGCTTCCGCGAAGGCGGTTTGTGCTGCTTCGTGCGCGCCTTTTTGGCGGCGCAGCCTTCCCAACGCGGCACACGCCTTCCACGCGACCAGGAGCGCGGAGGATTGTTTTGATACTTCAATCGCTTCGAGCAAGCCGCGCTCGGCTGTTTCCAGATCCTTCCGTGCTTCGGCGATCCCGGCCGCCAGCATATGCGCCACCGCTATGTACTTGCGCACCCGATATTTCGTAGCGGCGTCCATCAGATTCTGGTTGTACTTCGCGGCACGATCGAGATCGCCAGCGGCCAGCCAGTATTCGCATTGCGCGGCTTGATGCCGGATGTTATAGCGCCACCGGAACCATGCGTCGCGGGCGAAAATGCCGTCCACCTCGCCGAACACTGCCAGCGTCTCGGGTCCTGGCCCGGCTTTCGTCTGGCCGATGCCAATATTGATCAGCGAATTCGCTTGGGCTTCGAGCACGTTGTGGCGGCGTCCGATTTCGAGTCCTTCGCGGTCGTACTCCATAGCCTTGTCGAAATCCTGGAGTTCGCGGTGAATCCAGCCAATGCAATTCGGCAGGCGTGGGAACCAGAACAGGTCACCGTTGCGGCGCGCGATTCGAATTCCCTCGTTCAGGTTGGCGAGGGCCTCCGTCATCCTTCCCAGATTGCCGCGCGTCAGCCCGAGCATGAAGTGGCAAATGAGCAACAGGAAGCCATCGCGCATTTCGGACGCCAGTTCCACCGCTTTTAGCAGGTGCTCCTCCGCGGCGCGATATTCCGTCTGGAAAAAGCGGGCTGCTCCGCCCCAGCCGAGTCCATGAGCGAGCGCCGGCTTGTAGCCGATGGAAGTGGCCATGGTGACCATTTCATCGAGCATGGCGCGGCCTTCGGACAACTCGCCGTAACACATCCGCCGGAGGCTGATGATGGTCATGGCGTCCAGCCGTAGAGCCAGGCTGCCGGCGCGCGCAGCCGCCTCCAGCGCCTCTTCCGCCCGCGGAACCATTTCCTCCAACCGGTGCGAGAAAAACAGTGTCCGGGCGAGGCCATTTAAGGCTCCGGATTCCAGTTGCACCGCGTGACTGTCGCGGGCCAGGTCCAGCAAGTGGGTATAGTCGTGCACCGCGTCGTCGAACCGGCTGAGCGCGAATAGGGCTGAACCACGCTTCTCGTAAAGACTCATGGACTTTGCCGCCTGCTGTTCCGGCGGAAGTTTGTCCACCAGCCCGATGGCGGAAGTACAGTGCCGTTCCGCTTCGGCGGCGGCATAGAGGTGCGTGGCATTGTCGGCGGCGTGGATCAGGTAGTCGATGGCGCGTTCGAAATCGCGGCCACGCTCGAAATGCATCGCCAATTTCGTCGCGATGCGCGGCGCTTCCGAGCGATAGTGCTGGACCAAGCGCTCGCCCGCTTGACGGTGCAGCAGGATGCGGCGTTTACTGACCAAGTCGTCGTACAGAAGATTCTGATAGAGTGCATGTGCGAACCGGTACTTGGTGGCCAGCGACCGGTCCGGCAGTTCTTCTTCGCCATGGGATTCAATCATGCGATGTGCGCGCGCGAGCTCCGCGAGTTGCTCCTCGAGTTCCAGCTCGTCCTTTTCCAGGAGCGCCGCGAGTACCGTGGAAAGAAACTCTTCGCCCTCCACGCTGGCGTACTGCAGGATGCGCCGGTCCTCCGCGGCGAGGGCCTCGATCTTCTTGCGGATCATGCTGCGCACGCTCTCCGGGGCCTCGAGATCCATACTCGATAGCGGCCGCGCGAGGGTCCAGCGCCCGTCTGTGTTGACGATGTCGCCACGTTCGGCCAGGAACTGCGCCAGCGCCGTGGCAAACAGCGGATGCCCTTCCGTTTTGCGCGCGATTAGTTCCGGCAGCTCAGGCGGAAAATCGTTCGGTACGAACCTTGCATCGAGAAAGCCCGCGATGTGTTCGAGCTGGAGCGGCCGCAGCGCTACTTCGTCGCACTCTTTATGCGCCTGCATTTCGAGCTTGTATTTGCGGAGGGGATGATTGGTGAGCTCCAGATCTTCCGAGCGGAGGGTGGCCAGGACCAGCAGCCGTTGGCCACCGATCCGCTGGAATACGTGACGCAGGAGATCCACAGTGGATGAGTCGGCCCAATGCAGATCTTCGAGCAGCAGGACGAGCGGGGATGCCGCAGCGATGACGCCCAGGACGTCGGACATCTCGCGCACCATGCGCTCTTTTGTCGCTCCGATGGTGTCGCGCTGGAGTTGCTCGATCATGCCGCTGGAGTTGAAAACCGATGGAAGCTGCAAGCACCAGGTGGGCGCGTGCGAGCGCAGCAACGGTACGATGCGATTGCGCGCAGGCCCATCGAGCAGCTCCGACAGCGCGTCGAGAAACGGCAGATACGCCTCACCTGTGCCATACTGCTCCACGCAGCGGCCTCGCGCCACGGTAAGCGTCGGATGCTGCCTGCGTGAGCGGCGCGTGAATTCGTCCGCCAGCGCCGTCTTCCCCATCCCCGGCTCTCCGGTCAGAAAGACCACTTTGCCGGCTCCCTCCACGGCTTGGCGCAGGTGTTCGTTCAGCCTCTTCAACTCGGGCTGGCGGCCGACAAATACCTCGGATTCTCCTTCGGAGCCGGTTGATATGTAGTCGGTCGACAAGAGGCCGCGCAGCGCCTCGGCCATGTGTGCCGCGGTTGCGTAGCGCAGTTCCCGGTCCTTCTTCATGGCGCGTTCGACGATGGCATCGAATACGCGCGGGACCTCCCGCCGGACGCCGCTGGGGCGCGGCGGATCGGTCACGGCGATTTCGTGCATCAGCGCCAGAGTGCTGGGCCCGTGGAACGCCTGGCGTCCCGTCGCCGCTTCGTAGAGCACGCAGCCGATGGAGAACACGTCGCTGCGCGGATCGAGAGCTTCGGCTCGAGTCTGTTCCGGCGACATGTACGCAACGGTGCCGGCGATCATTCCCGCGGCGGTCAAATCGGCGGAGAGCGTTGCAAACCCGGTCTGTGCGCCCTCCGCGGAATGCCGAAACGGTTTCGCCAACCCGAAATCCAGCACCTTCACGCGACCTTCGGGAGTGATGAGAATGTTCTGCGGTTTGATGTCGCGATGCATCAGTCCGATGGCGTGCGCAGCTCCAACGGCGTCGCAAATCTGCACAGCGATGTCGAGCAGGCGCGGAAAGGCCAGGGTTTCTCGTTTGAGCAAATCCGCCAGCGTTTCGCCGGCGACGTATTCCATCACGACAAACGTGCCATCTTCGGAATCGTCGATGGAGTGGATGGTAACGATATTGGGGTGATTGAGCGCCGAGGCGGAGCGCGCTTCCCGCACCAGGCGTAGGCGTGCCGTCTCGTCGCGTGTCGCGGCGGCGGGCAGAGCTTTGATGGCCACCAGCCGTCCCAGCTTCTGGTCCTCGGCTTTGTACACCACGCCCATGCCGCCCTGGCCGATTTTTTCGACGATCCGGTAGTGTAGGATGATCCGTCCAGGTTCCAGCGTTAGCATGTGCAGGCCCCGCTTCCAAAGGATATCAGAGGGTTTGTGTGCAGGGGATCAGTTAGACCTTGTCAATTACTTTCAAGAGAGCCGTGAGCGATGTCCTGGTGGCATGCGCTTTGCCTTGCGGGCTGCGATAGTGCGTCTCCAACGTGAACGTCTCCTTGTAGCCGGCCTTCAGCAGCGCCCGTATCTGCCCCAGGTTGTCGAACTCGCCGTCGCCGACCGCGGTCCAATCTGCGCCTTTGCCATCGGGCTTGCGCTTGTAGTCGCGGAGATGCACGTGGATGATGCGGGCGGGATCGAGCAGCCGGTATCCATCGGGGAACGACTTTTCGCCCGACGCTCCGGCATTGTTCGGATCCCAGGTCAATCCGAGGTTGTCCTCTTTCACCGCGGCCAGCAGACCGGCAGCTTCAGCGCCGGTGGAAACAAAACTCCCTCCGACGTTCTCCACCGCCAGCCGGAGGCCTTTCGCCTTCGCCCGGCGAGCAGATTCACGCACCAATTCGTAGATGCGCGCATATGTTTTGTTATCACCGGTCTCGCCCGGGCGATGTGTGAAGGCGAATGTTCGAAGCTTGTCGGTGCCCAGGATCTTGGCGCGCTCCATGGCGGCGTCCAGTACTTTCCATTCTTTTTCGAGTGCCTGTTTGCCTTCCGGTGTTTCGGGAGGGAGCGGGACCTTGAAGAAAGGCGTTCCCAGAACCGACGTTCGAATGCGATGCTCATCGAAGAGCTGGCGCGCTTCACGGATCTTTTCCAGCGGCTGCTCGGTATTGTACCTGCCCCAGATGGATCGCACTTCGGCGTATTCCAGGCCGAAGCTTCCGAGGAAGCGGAGCGCAGTCAGCAGATCCTCATCGATCTCGTCGGTGGTGACGCCGAGCTTTATGTTCGACAGCGGAACGGCGAACAGGCCACGGCTGAGTGGAGCGGCGGCAGCAACGGCGAGCATGTGGCGGCGAGTACAGGGCGACATGTGAGAATCATATCGCAACGGTTGCCGTGATTCGTCGCGCGGTAGTGCACTAAGGGCCTGTCAAGGAATAACGTTTCCAGTGAGGCAAGTCCGCTCCCTTACGGTCACGGCTCGGTAACGGTTTCTGAGCCGTGACCGTAAGGGAGTTATTTCATTGCAGATCCTAAATGTTGGTTTATCCCCAAATTTGGGTGGTTGGGCAGTAGCCGGGCGATTCCGAGAAGTTCAAGGTCTGTGAATCCGCTCAAGAATCAGGCCTGGGGGATTATAGCAGGGGTCCAAGGTAGCCGTAAAATGTTCGAAGAAACCGTGCCGTCGCTTGATCGGGTGAAAATAGACATCTTCCGTAGCTCCGCCCACGACTCCACCAAGAGTACTTCGCACCCCATCCTTGAGAGGGGGGTGAAAAAAGCTGTCGAACAGTCTGGAACATCCACAGGCTAAAGCCCAAAGCCGTTAAATTATCCGGCCGGGTCGGAAATCAAACATTTCACAGTGCTAATGTTGGTCACTGAAATATGAGATGCGACAAAAGCAATCCACCGGGCGTCGGCACGAGTGCCGACGCGGCACGCATGAGTGTGTGCGCTACATTCTCGACGAAGCAGAATCAATAGCTTGCGCGGGCGCGCGGAAAACTTAACGACATTGGGCTTCAGCCTGTGAAGCCCTTTTTTCAGCAACCGCCGAACCGGAGTCTACTACACTCGGGCACGACCTCACTCCGTCCGCAGTGCCTGCATTACGTCGATTCGGGCTGCTCTTGCCGCGGGTATTACCGACGCGGTCACTGCCGCGAGCAGCAGCACCAAGGCCGACGCGGCTACCGGCAGCAAGCCCGGCATTTTGAGATCTCCCAGAAAACTACCGGCCAGTTGCGCGAACCCAAGGCCGCAGGCACACCCCACCGCGAGTCCACCGGTGGCTATTGCCACGCCTTCGGCGATCACCCGCAGCAGCAGATGCCGCGGCTCCGATCCGACCGCCAGCCGGATGCCAAACTCCCGTGTGCGTCCGCTTACGGAGAATGCCAGCACGCCCGCTACGCCCACCACCGCAATGAGCAGAGCCACCCCGGCGAAGACGCTGAACACCACGACATTGAGGCGGTTGGGCGAGAGCACCTCCGCGCGGATGTCTTCCAGGGTCGCGGCGTGTTCCACCGGCTGATCGGAGGACAAGTTGCGGATCACGCGGGTGATGGGCTTCACCAGCGCATAGGGATCGGAGCTCACGTGAACCAAGAGACGCCCTCCTATGAAGAATTGCTCCTGATCAAAAGGATGATAGATAGTAATCGTCGGTATGGCCTCGAGATGGGCGTTATCGATATCCGGTACGATGCCGATAATGCGCCGGGGCTCGATGCGCAGGCCGGGGGCGAATTTCAGGATCGGGTCGGACCACAGCACGTGATGGTTCAGGGCCCCACCGGGAAAGATCCGCCGTGCCAGGCTCTCGCTTACAATGGCGACGGGCTCGCTGCCGTTGCGGTCGGCGTCGTTGAAATCCCGTCCTTCGAGGAGCGGCAAGCCAAGCGTTGCGAAAAAGGCGGGTGTCACGACCTGAAACGACGCGCGCGGCTGTTCCTCGCCGGTCGCCGGAACGTGGCCGTCGGCCGCAAATTGAAGTGTGAAATTTGTCGCGCCATCGCGCCAGGGAACAGAGGAGGCGACCGCGACGTTCTGAACGCCGGGCAGTTCGCGAATTTGCCGCGTCGCTTCCCGGTAGTAATCCACCACCTGGCCGGGAGTTTTTCCGTCACGCATCACCGGTACGTTCACTGCGAGCACATGGTGCGTGTCGAAACGGCTTCGCGCGGCTTGGAGCGACAGGAGTGTCTTCACCGTAGCGCCCGCCGACGCCACCAGGACAAAGGAGGCGGCGATCTGGACGATGGCGAAGACCCGCAATTTTCGATTCGCGGCACGTGTGACGCGAGGGCTCCCGCTGCTTAGACCGAATCCCTGCGCACCTCCCGGCGTTGGCAGGCGCGGAACGTAAGCCAGCAGAACCGAGGCTAACACCGCGAGTCCGGCTCCCACCCAGAGCAGACTCGAATCCACCGTGAGGTCGAGCGCTCGTATGGAGTATCGCGACATGTAACGCGCGAGAATGGCCACCATCGGGCCGGCGATCAGAATTCCGAGAGTCGCCCCACCCACGCACAGCAACAAGCTCTCGGCGAACAGAGTCCGCCGTAAAGCGCTGGAACTGGCGCCCAGCGCCGCGCGGATACCCAGTTCGCCCTCGCGGCGCACGGTCCGGGCCAGAATCAGGTTGGCGACGTTGGAGCAAGCGATCACGAAGACGAGCACGGACGCTACCATCAGCACCAGCAGTATGGTCCGCGCTCCCGAGGTGAGCTCATCGCGCAGCTTCACCGCGCCGATTTGGTAGTCCCCTTTGGCTGGGTAGGCTTCGGGATGCTCCCGCTTAATGCCCCCATATACCGTGCGCAACTCGGCACGCGCCTGCTCCAGATCGGCGCCCGGCGCGAGCCTGGCAAACAATTCGGTCATGCGGTGGATACGGCCGGTCACCATGGTGGCCGAAAGATGATGCGCGCTGGTGACGACGTTGGCGATGATCTCCGTGTCCTGGGGATATGGGACGCATGGCTCCAAAACGCCCACGATGGTGGCCGCGCGCGTATCGATGAATGAGCCTAGCCGCACGGTTTTGCCGAGTACCGAGGGATCCCTGTTCAAAGCTGTGGACCAGAAACGATAGGTCAATACAACCACACCCGGAGCGTTCGGGCCATCATCGTGCGCATCCAGTAAGCGCCCGAGTACCGGGCGCAGCCCCATGACCTTGAAGTACGACCCTCCGACCACCCCGGCCTGTACCGTGCGTGGCGTTCCGAGCCCGACCATGGTAAAGCCAATGGTGGAGAAATCCCCGAACGAGTTCAGCGTCTTCACGCGCGAGCTCAAGTCGCCGATCTCCGGCATGGAGAACGTGGAATTGGTATCTCCGATCCCCGGCGCGCTCTGGCGGATGTAGATGAGCTTGTCCTCGTCCCGATTGACTAGGGGGCGTAACAGCACGGCGCGGACCAGGCTGAACATGGCGGCGTTAGCGCCGATTCCGAGGGCCAGGGTCGCCACGACGGTCACCGTGAGGCCTTTTGCGCGGGTCAGGGAACGAGCGGCGAATTTCAGCTCGCTCAGGAAAGACATAATGCTTCCGATCATGCCGTTACCTCTCTTTATGTCAGTTTATATCGGCAAGCGATAGCGTGTGGATGGCATGCGTCGCCAGGCGCCGAAGGCTTCCGGTTCGTTGCCGGGGGCGGCGCAGTGGCAGCGCAGTGCCGGTAAGTTGTCGAGGAATTGGTAGCGCTAATGGGAATCGAAGTTGCTGGACGCCAATGTTGGCCGTAGCCAGTCGTGCTAAGTCTTGTCAAGGAATAACGTTTCCAGTGAGGCAAGTCCGCTCCCTTAGAAGCTGTGAAATATTGCCTGGGCTGACCGCTCCCTTACGGTCATGGCTTCCATGAGAAGGCCACCCCGAGTCAAGCACTAATTTGGTCCTGTCACCGAAAAAGGTGACCACCGACCAACGGGAGGCGCCAGCGTCCTTC
>DASQGY010000290.1:0-63127 GCA_035632375.1 Bryobacteraceae bacterium
CCCCCCGGACCCGCTCTTCACTACGCCCGGCCAAGCCGACGAGGGCATCGGCTGCGGACCAGGGGGTCCGCCCCACCCTTAAGAGGAAACCATTCCCACCGCAATCCAGCAACGCTGTTTCCACCACGAATTCCGGGAAGCCGTCGCCCGTTGCCCGCAATGCCTGCGCTTCTTCTGCCGCGAATGCGTCACCGAACATGAGGACCGCGTGATCTGCGCCGAGTGCTTGCGCAAGATGGTCGCTGGACGCAGGTCGCGCGCCGCCGGAGTTCGCCGCGTGTTCGGCGCTTTGCTGCCAGTGGCCGGATTAATGATCGCGTGGCTGTTCTTCTACGCCGTCGGCCGCTCGCTGCTGCTGATTCCGGTCAGCGTGCACGACGGCACAGTATGGGAGTCGAAGTGAAGCGCCGCGAGAAGAGCCCGATTGAGTTGTACGAAGAGGCTGTGTATCTGCTGCGAAGCGCGCCCGCGGCCGTGCTGGCGTCATACTACATCGGCGCGCTGCCATTCATCCTGGCGCTGCTCTTTTTTTGGGCGGACATGACCCAGAACGCCGTGGCCTACGAACATTGCGCGCCGGCGTCCCTGGTGGTGGCGCTGCTTTTCTGTTGGATGATTTATTGGCAGTCGGTATTTGTCCGCGGTTTGCAATCGGAGCTTTCCGGCGCGCCTCGCCCCAACTGGTTCTCCACCGCGATGCGCCGGGCGGGCTTCCTGCAAGTGACCCTGCAGCCGTCGAAATTCTTCGTCTTGCCGGCCGCGGCGTTGATGGTGCTCCCTTACGCGGGGGTCTACTCCTTCTATCAGAACCTGATGGCCATCCCCCACGACGAATGCGTCAGCGTAGCCCGCGCGATGCGCGCCGCCCGGAAGCAAGTGACCTTCTGGCAAGGGCAGAATTGGGTTGCGCTGGGGCTGCTTGTTTTATTGAACCTCGTTGTTTTCTCGAATATAGGCACGGCGATTCTGGTGCTGCCGCAACTCCTGAAGAGTTTCCTTGGCATCGAAACGATGTTGTCGCGCAGCGGCAGCTCCGCTTTCAACTCGACCTTCTTCGCCGTCACCGCCGGCCTAACCTACCTGGTGACAAACCCGCTGGCGAGAGCGGTCTACCTGTTGCGGTATTTTTATGCCGAGTCGCAGGAGACCGGCGAAGACTTGCGCGCTCAATATAAGACGGCGGAGCGCACCGCGGCGCAATCCATGCGTTCGGCTGTGGCCCTTGTGTTCTTGTGCGTGCTTTTACAGACCCCGGTTCACGGACAATCGCCGAGCCCTGCTGCCAGACCCGCGGTTTCGGTGGAGCAGTTAAATCAGGCCATCGACGACGTGATTCATCGGCCCGAATTCACCTGGCGCATGCCTCGGCCGCCGCACCCGCCGGACAATAACCGGAACTGGTTCGTGCGTGCCACCGAGTCGTTCCTGACCGCCATGGGGCGAATCATCCGTCAAATCGCACATTGGGTGGACGAGTTCGTCAACTGGATCGGCGAGAAGTTGCGGAGCGCATTGTCCGGTCTCGGAGGTAACGTACCGGCCGCCGATTCGCGCAAGCTTCGCGCGCTGATCTATACGTTGCTGGCGGGCGTCGCGCTGGTGCTCGGGTGGCTGCTGTGGCAGGTGCTGCGCCACAGGAAGCAACGTGCCAAAGCCGTGACGGCCGCTGTCGCGCTATCGGCCATCGAGTTGAACAATCCCGATCTGCAGGCCGACCAGCAGCCGCTCGATGAATGGCTGCTCCTGGCGCGCGATTGCATGTCGCGTCAGGAATTTCGGTTCGCGCTGCGCGCGTTGTACCTGGCGGGACTTGCCTACCTGGCGGACCGGTCGCTGATTTCCATCCAGCGCGGAAAATCCAATCACGACTACGCGCGCGAGTTGCGGCGGAGAGCTCGCGACAAGGCCGACCTTCTGGCGGCATTTCAGCAGAACCTGGGCGTGTTCGAAAAAACCTGGTACGGAATGTACGATGTCGACTTGCCAACCGTGGAACACTTCGAGGCCACGTTAGCGCGGATGAGGACTCATGCGACCCAGCAATAAGGGTTTGACTGCGCTGGCGCTGTTTGTGACCGCCGGATTCCTGTATGGCTTGTGGAGGCTGTACGATCTGCGATTCTCAGCCGGCGATGTGTATCCGGCGTACTCTTCGTTGCGAGCCGATCCACTCGGCGCAATGGCGTTCTACGAGAGCGTTGGCCAATTGCCCCAGTTTGCAGTTACGCGCAATTTCCTGCCGGTCACCAGCGTACCGAAACAAAAGGCGACGGTATTGTTCCTGGGCGTAGACCCGTTCATCTTTCACTTTTCACCGGAAGACCGGCTCAAGGAATACGAAACGCTCGCTCGCGGCGGCGCGCGCCTGGTGATTGCCATGGAGCCGGTGCGCCGCGCGGACGAGTTCAAGAAAACTGAAGAGCCGGATCAAAAAAAAGAACACGCGGAGCCCGCGGCGATGGAGAAACGCTGGGGAGTGACTTTCGGCTACGTGACTCGGCCGGCGTCGGAACCGCCCGAAGAGATTTTCGGCAGGCCGAAACTCACTGCGCTTTATTTTCGCTACAAGGGCCAGCGGCTCACCAAGGTGGAGCTCCCGTTCGAAACGGGGTCCATCGTGTTGCTCGCCAATTCCTACCCGATGAGCAACGAAGCGCTCGCCGGGGATCGCGACACCAAGTTCCTGGCGGAGACGCTGGGTGCGAACCGGCAAGTGATTTTCGATGAGCATCACCTGGGGCTCAGCGACGAAGGCGGAGTTGCCACGCTGGCGCGCAAGTATCGACTGGAAGGCGTGGCCGTAGCGCTTCTCGCTGTGCTCGGCCTGTTCATCTGGAAGAACTCCACCAGCTTTCTGCCTGCTCGTGCGGCACAGGTGGAGCAAGAGAGTGTTGCGGGCAAGGACGTGAGTTCCGGCCTGGCGAATCTGCTGCGCCGGAACGTCTCGAAGAAAACGTTGATGACCACGTGCCTGGAGCAATGGGAGAAATCGCAACATGGCGGCCGGTTTTATTCGCGAAACAAGATCCAGCGCGTGCGCGCGGCAGTGGAGCGAGAGGGCGAAGCGACAGAAACTTACCGCAAAGTGGCGGGCATATTAGCGGAGCGGAGCGAGAGATGAATGCCAACCTGGAAAAGCTGATGCCGGTGCTGGAGAACGCCCGGCGGGAAGTACACAAAGTGATCATCGGCCAGAACGAGGCGGTGGATCACGCGCTGATCGTGATCTTCACCGGCCAGCACGCACTGATCGAAGGGGTGCCCGGCATCGCCAAGACGTTGCTGGCGCGGACGCTGGGGCGCGTGCTGGGATGCGAATTCTCGCGCATCCAGTTCACGCCAGACTTGATGCCGGCTGATATCACGGGCACCAACGTCTTCAACTTGCAGCAGAACGCGTTCACGCTGGTGAAGGGTCCGGTGTTCACCAGCTTTCTGCTGGCGGACGAAATCAATCGCGCGCCGGCGAAGACGCAATCGGCGCTGTTGCAGGCCATGCAGGAACGGGTGGTCACCATCGATCGCGAGACCTATCCGCTGCCGCCCAACTTCACTGTCTTCGCGACGCAGAATCCTATTGAATACGAAGGAACCTATCCGCTGCCCGAAGCGCAGAAGGACCGGTTCATGCTGAAGATCGTGATGCGATCGCCGGAGCGCGATGATGAGCTGACGCTGGCCCACCGCACCATGGGAACGGATTCGCCGGAACAGACGCTGGCTCGCGGCGACGTGGAGCCTTGCGTCAAAGTGGAAGACATCGCCGGATTGCGATTGTGCCTGAACGATGTGTTGATCCGCGACGAGTTGGTGGCGTACCTGGTCGACGTGGTCCGCAAAACGCGCGCGCACGAAAGCGTGCTGGTGGGCGCAGGACCGCGCGCGACACAATCGCTGCTGTTGGCCAGCCGCGCGTTTGCCGCTATCCAGGGCCGCGACTTCGTGACGCCTGACGACATTCGCGAAATGGCTATGCCGGTGTTGGAGCATCGGTTAATTCTTCGGCCGGAATTCGAGATCGAAGGACTGGGCGTCAGTGAAGTGGTGGACAAGATTTTGGCCGACATTCCGGTTCCGCGATGATTGTTCCAAGCTCCAGATTGATGGTTGCCGTCGGCGTGGTCGCAGTCCCGGCCGCGCTCATTGCCGCTCTGCCCGGTGTTTTCATATGGGGCTACGTGCTCATTGCAACGTTGGTGTTAGTCGCGATCGTCGATGCGATGCAGGCGTTCCGCCGCCTGCGCGGCATCGCAGTCCAAGCAGCGGACGTGATTCGCTTGTGGAAAGATCGCCCAAGCGCGATCGAGCTGACCATCCGCAATGAAAGCCAGAAAGCGATCGATCTGCGCATCGGGTTGTCGTTTCCGGCGGAAATCGCCGCGCGCGAAGATGAGATGTTTGCCGTGCTGCCCGCCGGCTCGGAGTACTCGCGCATTACTTGGAACTGCACACCGCAACGGCGCGGCCGTTATTTCCTGTCGCCGTGCGCCATCGAACGAAGCTCTACGCTTGGCCTCTGGCTGACCCGCAAGCTGATGCCACTGAAACTTGAAGTCCGCGTGTATCCCAACCTGGCCGCCGAGCGCAAGAAAGCACCGGCGTTTTTCAAGCGCGGCCGCCTGGGCGTTCACGGGCAGCGGCAAATCGGCAAGGGCCGTGAGTTCGAAAAACTGCGCGAGTACGCGCCCGGCGACAGCTACGACGAGATCGATTGGAAGGCCACCGCTCGCCGAGGCCATCCCATCACGCGCGTGTTTCAAGTGGAGCGAACGCAGGAGGTGTACATCATTCTGGATGCCTCTCGGTTGACCGCACGGCCGGTAGCGAGCGATCCGGAGTCGTCCATTCTGGAGCGCAACATCACGGCATCGCTGCTGCTGGCGCTGGCCGCCGAAAAACAGGGAGACCTCTTCGGACTAGTCACCTTCAGCGACCGCGTCCACGATTTCGTCCGCGCACGCAACGGCAACGCTCATTACGACGCCTGCCGCGAGGCGCTGTACACACTGCATCCGCGCATCGTGACGCCAGACTTCGACGAGCTGTTTACCTTGCTGCGGCTCCGGCTGCGGCGGCGCGCACTGCTCATCTTTCTTACTGAGCTCGACGACCCAATCCTCGCCGAAAGTCTCTCGCGCAACGTGAAGCTGCTTCGCCATCATTTGGTGCTGGTGGGAATGGCTAAGCCACAGGGATCGCGGCCGCTGTTCGAAGCCAGCGAAGTGAAAGACACGGACGGCGTGTACCAGGAGCTGGCCGGCCACATCCTGTGGAACAAGCTGCGCGAATTCGGCCAAGTGCTGCGGCGTCAAGGCGTGCGCTTTTCGCTGCTCGACGCCGACACGCTGGGGCCGGAACTCGCGTCCATCTATGTCGATCTGAAGCAGCGCCAACTTCTATGATCATCGACCTCCAGAAGTTTTTGACCGAGGAGCGCCGGTATTGGACGGAGCTGGAGTCGATGCTGGAGTCGATCGAGCGGTATCCCGAGCGTCGCCAGGAACTCGCCGAGTTGCTGAAGTTTCACGAGCTGTATGAGCGTGCGTCCGCGGATCTGGCCAAGATCGCCACCTTCGCCAGTGAGCCGGAAATCCGGCGATACCTGGAGCGGCTGGTGGCGCGCGCATACGGTGAGATTCACGAAACGCGCGAGAAGCGGCGGCGATTGAATGTGTGGCGCTGGTTCGTCGAGACCTTTCCGCAGGCGTTCCGCAGGCGTATTGGCGCTTTTTGGTTGTCGTTCGCGGTCACCGTCGCCGGCTGTGTCTTCGGCGGCGTGGCTCTGCGCATCGATCCGGAGGCCAAGCAAGTCCTGATGCCATTCGAAGGATTGAGAGGCAGTCCGGCGGAGCGCGTTCGTAAGGAAGAGACGGAGAAGAAGGACAAGCTCTCTGGACACAAAAGCACTTTCGCCGCGGAGTTGATGACGCACAATACGCAGGTGGCCATCTTCACCATGGCGCTGGGCGTTACCTGGGGCGCCGGCACTACGATCGAGCTTTTCTACAACGGCGTGATTCTGGGCGCCGTCGGCGTGGATTACGTGATGGCAGGTCAGTCACGTTTTCTGATGGGATGGCTGCTCCCGCACGGCGCGGTGGAGATTCCGTCGATTCTGCTTGGCGGGCAAGCGGGTTTTTTGCTAGCGGGCGCGCTGATCGGATGGGGCAGCCGCAAGTCGCGCGGCGAACGGCTGCGCGAAATCTCGCGCGACTTGGTAACCATCATCGGCGGCGCGGGCGTGCTGCTGATTTGGGCTGGGATCATCGAGTCGTTCCTTTCGCAATACCACGAGCCGGTGATTCCTTACGCGGCCAAAATCGCATTCGGCGCGGCCGAGTTGGCGGCGCTTACGGTGTTCCTTGCCAGGTCCGGCACCGCCGCCGAAAAACGACGGCAGGAATCGCAGTGAGAAGCGCGCGCACCAATACGCTGCAGCTCAAGACGCCCGAAGGCATCGTGTTTTCGCTACCCTTGGCTGGACCCGTGAGCCGCTTTCTGGCCTGGGCTGTCGATCAAGCGTGCATCCTTGCGGCCACCGATCTGCTGCGCGAGGTGATGCGCGGCATCGGCATGATCACACCCGGATTGGCCAGCGCTGCGTTCGTAATCGCTTACTTCGTGCTCTCCATCGGCTACGCGATCGCGTTCGAATGGTACTGGCGCGGCCAGACGCTGGGCAAACGCGCGCTGGGTTTACGGGTGATGGACGAACAGGCGTTGCGTTTGGAATTCAGCCAGATCGTGGTTCGGAATCTACTGCGCTTCGTCGACGCGCTGCCGGCTTTATATCTGGTGGGTGGAATGGCCTGCGCGTTCAGCCGCAAATTTCAGCGCCTCGGCGACCTGGCGGGCAATACCATCGTCGTCCGAAATGTGGACGCCGCACAGCCGAACCTGGAGCAGATCCTCGGCGGCAAATTCAATTCTTTGCTCGAACACCAGCATCTGGCAGCACGACTGCGCCAGCGAGTCTCCCCAGCGATGGCCGGCGTCGCGCTCGAATCCCTGCTGCGCCGCGACGAATTTCAACCGCACGCGCGCCTGCAACTCTTCGCCGATTTGGCTCAGCACTTCCGCGAGCTGGTAGAGTTTCCACCGGAGGCGGTGGAGCAATTGAGCGACGAACAGTACGTCCGCAACGTGGTGGAGATCTTGTATCGGCACCAAGAAAAGGCCTGAAATCGCTTGCTGACGCGCGCGGCTCGGCAACAAACTCAATCTCGTAACCGAGCCGCGACTGTGAAGGAGCGATCGCAATTTGCTACACCTTCGGCCGGATCATCTCAAACCTGTCTGAGGTGCGCGTATACAAATTCCCGCCCATGCGGCCAATCGCTCGTAGTTTATCCGGGTCGATTCGGAACTTGTCGACGTAGGCGTCATCCACATGTAGCCGGATCACCTCACCCAGCACCAGATTGCCGCTGCCCGGTTGCTCGCCGATCTCAATGGTCAGATACAGCTTGCACTCCATGTGCACGTGCGACTCGGCGACGCGCGGTGGTTTCACCAGGTCGCTTGCTAACGGCGTAAGCCCGGCGGCTTCAAACTCGTCCACTTCAGGCGGAAAATCTCCGGAGCAGATATTCATCTTCTCCGCAAATTCCTCGGACACGATATTCACCACGAATTCGCGCGTCATCGAAATATTGCGCAGCGTGTCCTTGTATGGATCGGTGCCTGGCCGCCGCATGGGGCAGAAACAAATCACCGGCGGATTCGCGCTGATCGCGGTGAAAAAACTGAACGGCGCGAGATTGCGCACGCCCTCCCGACTCACCGTCGATACAAAAGCGATCGGCCGGGGAACAATCGCCCCGATCAACAGCTTATAGACGTCCTGGTAATTCGCCGCCGCCGGATCGATAAACAATCAGCGGGTCTCCACCGGCTTCTTCTCCATCCAGCTCATCCAATATTCTTTCCACTCCACGCCCTCGCCCGCCGGCAGCACGTGAATGGGATTCAAGCCATCCAGCATCACCGCGTACTCGTCGGTGTGGGTCTTCTTCTTTTGATTGGCCAGGGCCTTGGGATGCGGCCCGTGATGGATGCCGCGGGGATGCAGCGTGGCCATCCCCGCCTTGATATTGTCTTTGCTGAAAAAATCGCCGTCGTGGTAAAAGATGAACTCGTCGTAGTCTGTGTTGCGATGGAAGAACGGGACGCGTAGAGCGTCTTCGTCCTGCTCCAACGGACGCGGCAGGAAACTGCACACCACCGCGCCTTCGGTAACGAACGTAGTGTGCGCGCTGGGTGGCAGATGCGCGCGATGGCTCATCACCGGCCTTATGTCGCGCATGTTGATCTTCCACACCGTCAGGTCGCCCTTCCAGCCCACGACGTCGATCGGGTTGAACGGATAAACCACTTTCGAAAGCTCGTCGTCCACTTTGATGCGCACTTCCCACTCGGCGTTGTCGTTGAGCAACGGCGCGGGCTCCGGCGTGACAATGGCCGCTGAATCGTAAAGCGCGTGCTGGCCGAGCAGCCCTTTCTCCGGCTGCTCGAATTCGTGCTTCGACTGGATGATCAAGAAGAAATTGTCGCGCGTCTCCGGGATGATGCGGTAGGTCACCGCGCGCGGGATATTGATGTAGTCGCCGGCTTCGAATTCCAGCGGCCCGAAATCGGTCTCCACCTTGCCGCGGCCGCGATGGACGAAATAGAGTTCGTCGCCATCGGCATTGCGGAAATAGAACGGCATCGGCTCGGCACGGCGAGAGACAAACAATCGCACGTCGTTGTTGCCGAGAAACGCCACGGGCTGGCCTTCGGGATCGTGCTGGTCGGACGGTCTCAGTTCGTTCAAATCGAAGCAATGCGGCCGAAGCTTGCCCTCAAAGCGGATCCAACCAGTGGGCGGATGCGCATGGTAAAGATGGGCGGACTTGCCGTAGAATCCCCTGCGCCCGTGCTCCTCTTCGAACGTCCCTTCCGGGAGCCCGACATGCGCCTGGCTGGTGGTTTTGCCTTTTTTCAGCGGATACATGGTTTGTCTCCTGACTTCAGTATAGGAGGTAGGTGGCATCGCGCCCAAAGGAAGCAGGTGCTGGCATAATAGATGTGTGCAACCCAGGATTCTCCTAGTCTGCCTTTTTACGGCTGCCGCCATGTTTGCGCAAGCTCCTCCGTCAAGCGCGAATTCCTGGCAAACCGCCGAGGTGCTCGGCAGTATCGACCTGTCCAGCCTGACACCGGTCCAGAAACAAGCCGTCCTAAAGCTCACGCGCGATCAGGATTGCTCCTGCCAGTGCGGCATGAAGGTGGCCGAGTGTGTGAACAAGGATCCCAATTGCACCTACGCCAAGGCGCTGGTGGCCATCGCCATCAAAGGCGTCAAGGAGGGCAAGAGTCCGCTCGAAATCAGCAAGCTGATGGACGCGTCGCCCAAGGCGCACCGCCCGAAGATCCTGGAAGACGCCGTTGCTCTTCCGGTGGACGGCTCGCCTGTTCGCGGACCGAGCGACGCGCGCATCACGCTGGTGGAGTTCTCCGACTTCGAATGCCCCTATTGCTCTATTGCCGCCGTGGAAATGCGCTCCATCATGAGCGCATATCCCAAGGACATAAAGCTGATCTATAAACAATTTCCGCTCTCCATGCATCCCCACGCGCCCCTGGCCGCCGCCGCGTCGCTGGCCGCGAACGAACAGGGCAAGTTCTGGCAAATGCATGACATGCTTTTCAAGAATTTCCGCCAGCTCACGCGCGAAAACATCCTCGGTTGGGCCAAGGACCTGGGGCTCGACGTGAACAAATTCAAGGCCGATCTCGACTCCGCCAAGTTCCAGGCCGTGATCAAGAAGGACACCGCGGATGGCGAGGCAGTGGGCGTATACGGAACTCCGGCGTTCTTCATCAACGGCAAGCACTACAACGGCCCGGTGAACCTGGAAACGCTGAAGCCGATTCTGGACGCCGAGCTGAAGAGTCACGCCGCAGCAGTCGCCAAGTCCGCCCACTAAGTCGTGACCGCAGCGATCAGACGTAATTCGATGGTCGCGCTCACGGCCGTCACCTTGCTCCTTTGCTACCTTTCCACCATTCGTGGAATGTTCGATCAGTGGAACACCGACGAGGACATGAGCCACGGCTTTGTAGTCCCATTCGTGGTCCTGTGGATCGTCTGGCGGGAACGCGACCGCTGGCGTAAGCTGAATCCGCAACCGAGCGCATGGGGCTTTGTTGTTCTCGCCGCGGCAGCCGGCCTCGCCATCGTTGCCGCGCTGGGCGGCGGCCTTTTTGCGGGTTCGGTGGCCTTCCTGATTTCCGTCGCCGGGGTGGTGCTGTGCCTGGGAGGCTTTCCGTTTCTGCGCATCTGGGCCTTTCCTTTGGTGCTCAGCCTTTTCATGCTGCCGAAGCTTGCCATCGTCTACAACCAAGCCACGCTTCCACTGCAATTGCTGGCCAGCCGATTGGCGGCAGCGATGCTGACCACGGGTGGGATCGGCGTCATCCGGCAGGGCAATATTCTCGATGTGTCGGGCCATCGCATCGACGTGGCGGAAGCCTGCAACGGGATACGCTACCTGCTTTCGCTAGGCTTCATTGCAGTGGTCTTCGCCTACCTGGCCGACACCAAGCCGTGGATGCGTGTCGCTCTTCTTGCCGCGGTGGCGCCCGTCGCAATTTTCGCCAACGCGGTGCGCGTCGCCGCTTCCGCTTACGTTCCCGCGCTCGATTCGGGAACTCCGCACGCCGTGGCCGGCTGGCTGATTTTCGTTTTTTGTCTCGCCATCCTGGCAACGCTTCGTTGGTTCATCAACTCGGTCTATGGGCGCTACCATGCTTGAGATCCGATCAATCCTGGTACCCGCGTTCCTGTTGTCACAAGCGCTGCTGGTCCATTGGGTAGCAGGACGCGAGCAACCGCCGGCGATGCCGGACCTCGGTCGCTTCCCCGACCATTTCGCGGGCTGGACCAAGCACCACGAAGATCCCATCACACCGGAAGTTTCCAACGCGCTCCATGCGGATCGGCTTTTGAGCCGCACCTACTACGATGCTGCCGGGACTCAAGCGGGACTGTTCGTCGCCTGGTTTCAATCGCAACGCGGCGGCGCCAGCCAGCCTCATTCGCCGAAGGTTTGTCTGCCCGGCTCCGGCTGGACTCCGCAAGTGACGGACGAGGTTGCGGTGGACACGGCGGCCGGGCCCATCCAGGTCAACCGCTACATCGTTGCGTTTCAAGGGCAGCGTGCGGTGATTCTCTACTGGTATCAAACGCCGCGCCGCGCGATTGCGGGCGAGTGGGCCGCCAAGCTGTGGCTGGTGCATGATGCGCTACGCGACGGGCGCACCGATACGTCATTGGTTCGCATCACGGTGTGGGCCGTTCAGGACGACAAGCTCGCGACGAATGCAGCAGTTTCGTTCGCGAAGGATTTGTATCCGCTGCTGCGGGAGCAACTCCCCCACTAATTACCTGCCGAAGTCCGCCGTGCACGTCAGAAGCCGTGAAGAATCGGCAACCGCTTCCTGACGGTCGCCGCTCGGTTTGGTATGTCGTGAATTCGGAATATGTTTCCGAGCCGTGACCGTGAGGGAGCGGGCAGCTAACCGCGCAACGCGGCCATTTTCCGGCGGCGGATCTCATACCAGCCGGTGCCGGCCAGACCGGTTAAGGTGAGAAAGATGGAAGGCGGCACGGGAATCGGCGCTGGCAGCGGCACGAACAGCAGGCTCGAACTGGCAGGATCTACGTTCAATACCAACGCTGCCGCTCCCGCCGAAAGGACTGGGGCTTGGATCGTGATCCCGTCCACATGAGTCCCTTGGCTAACCGTCACCGTCCCTTGCCCCGGAATCACCACATCGAACGAAAACGCCTGGAAGGTAAAGGTGTGGGTTTCCTGGCCGATCGGGACGAGTTGCGGCCGGCTGGCGGCGGATTCGCGCGCCGCGCCGACGACCGGGGAAAAGGCCACCACGAGCGAAAATCCGCGATTGGCTGAAACCGTGACTCCACCGAGCGTAAAACTGCAAGGGAGCGTGCCGTTAAACGTTGCGCTGGCGTTGTTCCGGAAGACGTTGGTGGAGCCGTTGAAAAAATCGACGGTGTTCGAAACGTTGGCAACGTTGGGAACCAGATTCACACTTCCGCTTTGGGAGTAGGCCTGGATCTGGTCGGGTCCGATCGTCAGTGCCGAGCAGCTAATGGAATACGAGAAAGTGGCCGCGCTGGAAACGCCAGCGCACAGCACGAAAGTCGGCAGGACAAGCCAACCCCGTAGCAGCTTTGGTTGCATAGTGAGGATTATACCTGTTACAGATTTCCGCGGAGCGCTTGCTCCCGCTCGATTGCTTCGAATAGCGCTTTGAAGTTGCCTTTGCCGAAGCTGCGGCTGCCCTTGCGTTGGATTACCTCGAAGAACAGTGTCGGGCGGTCCTCCACCGGCTTAGTGAAGATCTGCAACATGTATCCTTCATCGTCGCGGTCCACCAGAATTCCTAACTCGGCTAACTGGTCAATCGGTTCGTCGATCTTGCCGCAGCGTGTTTCGAGAGTTTCGTAGTAAGTGGTGGGAACGCGCAAAAAGTCGACGCCTTGCGTGCGCAGCTTCGATACGGTAACGATGATGTCGTCCGTGGCCATGGCGATGTGTTGCACGCCGGGGCCGTGGTAGAACTCGAGATACTCCTCAATCTGCGATTTTCGCTTGCCCACCGCGGGCTCGTTGATGGGAAACTTCACGCGTCCGTTGCCGTTGGCCATCACCTTGGACATTAACGCCGAGTATTCCGTGCTGATGTCGGCGTCGTCGAAGTGTTGATAGAGTTGAAAGCCCATCACGTCGCGATAAAAGTCGACCCAGGCGTTCATCTGCCCCCAGCCGACATTGCCCACCATGTGGTCGATGTATTTCAGGCCCACTGGCCGCGACACCGCGTCCTCGCCTTCCACCGCGCGGAATCCGGGCAGGAAGACGCCGCGGTAATTGGTGCGCTCGACGAAGCTGTGGATGGTGTCGCCGTAAGCTGCGATGGCCGAGATTTTCACTTCGCCGTGGTCATCTTGTAAAACCGTGGGCTCCTGAACGCCGCGTGCCCCGCGCTTCGTGGTCTCGCGATAGGCGGCCTCTGCGTCATCCACCCAAAGCGCGATCTCGTGAACACCGTCGCCATGCAGGCGGATGTGCTCGGCGATAGGCCCTTCGGGTTGAAGCGGCGTCGTAAGTACGAAGCGGATCTTGTTCTGCTGCACTAAGTAGGAGGCGCGATCGCGCGTGCCCGTCTCGGGGCCTTTGTAAGCCACTAACTTCATGCCGAAGGCGGAACGGTAGTAATGCGCCGACTGGCGGGCGTTGCCGACGTAGAATTCGACATAGTCGGTGCCGTTGAGTGGGAGGAAATCGGCTTGGTTCGATTTGGATGCTGCTCGTTCGGTTAACTGCATATAATGTGACCTCCTTACAACCGCTCCCTCACGGTCGCGGCTCGGCTACGAGTTGCGAACTCGTTCGGGCCATTGCTTCGATACAGAGCTGATTGTCTTCGTCAGTTCCGGTTGAGATACGGATACAATTCGGCAGCCCGAAGCTTCCCAACGGGCGGACGATGATCCCTTGAGTTAGTAACTCTCTTGTAAGTTGGGACGCTTGTTCGGCGCCGGGAAGCGCAACCATTACGAAATTTGCGTCCGACGGCACGACGTGGAGGCCCAAGTCTTGCAATCCGCTCGTCAAATACTTGAGACCGCGCGCGTTCAGTTCCAGCGAGCGGTGCAGGAACTCCTTATCCGCCAGAGCGCCGATGCCCGCCGCCTGCGCCACCGTGCTGGGTTCAAACGGCAGCTTCACCTTGAGTAGGTTGCCGATCAAATCCTCATGCGCGAAGCCGTATCCGATCCGAATACCGGCCAGGCCATACACCTTCGAAAACGTGCGCAGGGTGATGACGTTGTCGTAACGGTAGTGCATGGAATCGGGATAACGTGGATTGTCTTTGGCGTATTCGAAGTACGCTTCATCTAGAATGATCAGCACCCGCTCGGGGACGTGCCGGTAGAAGTCGTCGAACTCGTGCTTGGAGAAAATCGTACCGGTCGGATTGTTGGGATTCGCGAGATAGATGATCTTGGTGCGCTCGTTGATCTCGCGGGCGAGCGCGGAGAGGTCGTAGTGCCAATCGCGATAGGGGACCGTGCGGTACTTGACGCCACGTCCTTTGGCCAGGACCTGGAACCCGATAAATGCCGCTTCGGTGGTGAGCACCTCATCCTCATCGCACAGAAAAGTGCGGATGATGTTGGACATGATGCCTTCCGATCCGCTGCCGGCGATGACGTTTTCGGTCTTCAGATCGAACTGTCCGGCGAGAACGCGGCGGAGATCGAGGCCGCCATTGGGGTAGAGGTGCAGCGAACTCATCACGCGGGCCATGGCCTGGACGGCGAGTGGTGATGGCCCCAGCGGATTCTCATTGGACGCCAGCTTCGCGACACGAGTGAGCCCGAACTCGCGCCGGATCTCCTCGCTCCCGCGGCCGGCCTCATAGGGTCGCAACGCCTCGATATATGGAGGAACGAGTGGCATTCCACTCTTAGTGTGGCACAAGCGCCGCGCCATTCAGCCCGGCGCGGGTGTGGGTTGTGGGGGGTGGCAAAATCTCTTGGGCTGCTTTCGTTAGCCTGGGTTTCCGGTCCCGTGATATGATACCGGGGTACGATGACCTCGGCGGCTAAAGCCACAGGCCTTTTCCTCTTCCTTTCCTGCAGTGTCATTGCATTCGCCCAGTCCCCGCTGATCTACAATCGCGCGGTTTACAACGCGGCCAGCTACATGCCCGCGGGACTTCCCAACGGCGCCATCGCGCAAGGCTCCATCTTCAGCTTTTTCGGAAGCAACATAGGCCCGACGCCGGCCGCGACTGCCAATTCTTTTCCGCTCGGCACCACGCTCGGTGGAGTGTCGGTCAATATCGTCCAGGGTCAAAAAGTGGTCAGCGCGATCCCGCTCTACGTGAGCCCCACGCAGATCAACGCCATCATGCCCTCCAACGCACCGCTGGGCCTGGCATCGGTTCAAGTCGTGGTTGGAAATCTGCGCAGCAACCTTTCGCCGGTGCGAATCGCCGGCAGCGCTTTTGGCATCTTCTCCGCGCTCGGAAACGGCTTGGGCGAGGGAATTCTTCAAAACTTTATCAGTGCTGACAACCAGCCCATCAACGCTCCGACGGTCACCGCCCAACCGGGACAGGCCATCACCTTGTGGGGGACCGGACTCGGACCGGTGAGCTTTGCAGACACCGTCGCGCCCACACCTGGCAATCTTCCGGTGAAGACTGAAGTCTTCGTGGGCGGCGTATCGGCTCCGATTCTTTACAATGGCCGCGCGCCCTGCTGCGCCGGGACCGACCAGATCGTGTTTACCGTCCCCAACAACGCGCCGTCCGGATGCTGGGTTCCGGTTTACGTGCGCACCGGCGGGACCACGGTCAGCAATTTCGTCACCATGGCCATCGGGCCGCAGGGGCAGACCTGCACCACCGATGTCCTGCCGCAGGTGACCTCAAGTTTCGTCAACGGCACCAGGCTTGCAGAGGCGCTATTCACTCGAACCACGACACTGCAAGACATTGGCGTCTTGAAACCGGTGGAGGTCGCGTCCGACTATTACGTTGCGTTTGCCTTCCAGCCCAACGTGCTCCAGTTCCCCTTCAACCCGGCGCTGGCCTTCCCGCCCGGCGGAAGCTGCACGGCCTACACGCTGTACGGCGACATGATCAATGGCTTCGGCCTGCCAGGAATGCCGCCGACCACAATGCCGCTCGACTTCGGCCCACCCTTCCAGCTCACCGGCCCGCGCGGCTCGAAGACCATGTCGCAAACTTATCTCCTCGCCCAGGCTGGATATTTCGGCGGGTCCATCGGCAATGGAGTGCTTTCCAGTTCCCTCTTCCTCGATCCCGGCTCCTATACGCTGCAGGGCTTCGGAGGAGCGGATATCGGAAAATTCAGCACGAATTTCAACATTCCACAACCGCCCACTTGGACTAACCGCGACCAACTGGTGGTGGTCAACCGGTCGCAGCCTCTGCAGATCTCCTGGACCGGCGGCGACAGCGGGCAGCGAGTGGCAATCATTGGCATCGGCGAGGACATTCCCACGAATTCGAGCGCCAACTTCGTCTGCATGGCGCCGCCCGGCGCCACCAGCATCACCATACCGCCGGATCTCCTTTCGAACATGCCGCCTTCCCGGCTGAATGCCCTGCAATCGAAAGACATCATCTATATGTTGACGCTCTCCGGCACGAGCGTTCAGCCGCTCGCTGCCAGCGGGCTCGATCAGGGCCTGACCGGTTTTTACTCCATCATCGGAAAGACGGTGTTCTTCCAATGACGACGGTGACGCCATGACTATCCGCTTTACCCGAGGCATGAAGCTCATGGGCGCCGGCATCGCGCTCAGCATGGTGTGGTTCGTTCTGGAGGCGTGCGAATGCGACGAAACCAAGGAACAAAACTTTCCAGGTTTTTGGGTTACCTGTGTTGGCAACAAGCCGACCTTGATGACTTACAACGACAACAGTGCAACCATCGTCGCCCAATCCTCAGCAGGCAATTTCGATCCAAAAGACTGGGATTGCGGCCACGATGCCAATTCCCCCAGCTATAAGGGATCGCAATCCACGGCTCCGTTCACAATCAGTACTCCGTCAGGGCCCGGTGGCCCCAGCAATGCCCGCGGGCATCAAGCCGCCCAAGCGTCCAGCCAGGGCGTTGCGGCTTACCTGCCGCAAGTGCTCCGGTTGTTGCCCTTCATTCCGCAGGCCAAAATAATTGGACCTACAACCTGCGATTCCACATTTCCCGACGTGTTCCGGACCGATCAACTCGATGCCCAAGTGACCCGCATCGGCACTTGTCCATTTCAGGTCAAAGCCAGAATATCGGTGCCCCCGAACCCGCTCCAGGTTGCAGTCACTCCCGACGGGACTACCGCGGTAGTCACCAGCTTCTTCAACGCCATCAGCTTCATCGATCTGTCGTCGAACAGGGTCACATTTACTCTCAACACCGACAGCTCCATCAATCCCCACGGACTGGCCATTTCTCCTGACGGTAAGCGAGCCTACGTCACCAGCTTCAACACGAATAATGCGGAGGTGCTGGTGATCGACATGGCGTCCAAGCAAATCCTCACCACCATCCAAACCATCGCTTATCCGCAAGGAGCCACCCTGACGCCCGATGGTTCGCAACTGTGGATTACGTCTCCGCTGGGAAACGTCGTGGATATCATCGACACACTGACCAATACCAGAGTTAGCGGACGCTCCATTACTCAGGCCACCGACGTAGCCTTCAACTCCACGGGAACGCGTGCCTACATTACCTCGAACCCGAATAGTGTGGTGGTTGTCGATACCGGAACCTACCAAGTGATCAAGACGTACACCGTAGGCCAGGGCCCCACCGATATCGCCATGTCCTACGGGGACGGGTTCCTGGTAGTCACGTGTCAAGCCGACGGAACAACCTGGATTATCGATCTGGTGAAGAACAAATTGACTTCGGTCCAGATGACCCAGAATCCGACTGGAGACGTTCCATCCGGGATCGCCTTCGTTCATTAGTTCACCGCGAAATGCAGTCCGGGCAATGATTCCGTACTATCCGCAGCCCGTTTTGCGAGCCGGCCCGTTCACCATCCACGCCTTCGGAGTGCTGGCGGCGGCGGCCGTGGTGGTGGGCGGCCGCGCCATTCTAATTCGCGCCCATCGCAAAGGGATTCCGCCGGAAGAGATGTTTCGCTTTTGCTTCTGGGTTTATGCCGCAGCGATGGTGGGAGCGGTGCTGGCCAAGGTGGTGATGGACGATTTTCCCGCCGTCTTTGTTCACCCCTCCCGGCTTCTTCACGCACACTGGGGCGTGCGGTCAGCCGGAGGAATCGCCGGTGGCTTTTTGGGCGGGTTGATCTGGTGTGTTTCCCGCCGCCTTTCACTCTATGAGGCGCTGCGCCGCCTGGACATCGTCGCCTATGCCACACCCCTAGCCTGGATGATCGGGCGTCTCGGTTGCACACTGGCCCACGATCACCGCGGCCTGCCGAGCGATAGTTGGCTCGCCGTCCAATTCCCGGAGGGCCCGCGCTGTGATTTGGGCCTGATCGAGTTTCTGTTTCTGATCGCAATGGTGATCGCATTTCGCCTGCTCGATCGCCAGCCGCGGCCCGTGGGCTTTTTCTTCGGATTGTATGGCGTGGTTTATGGCGGCTTCCGCATTTGGCTCGATACGCTGCACCTCCAGCCCATGCGATTTTATGGCGGCGCTGCCGGTGTGCTGGTTGGATTGCTGGGGTGGATGGCGATGCGCGCTTTCGAGCGTTCGCGGGTGGCGCCGAGCCGTGCAGCCCAGCGCGGGTAGTGGGTGGTGGACTGTCACCCGAACCGGCTGGCGACTTCTGTGCGGAGCCATTTGTGAGCTGGATCGTCTTCGGCATGTTCATGCCACATCATGCGCATGCGAAACGGCGGCAACAGCAGAGGGAGCTTGCGGATTTCAATGGGAAGGAATCGGCGGAAATGGGCGGCCAAGCCAGTCGGTACAACCGCGATCAAGTCGGATTTCGCGACTAGAAACGGCAGGGTGAGAAAGTGCGGAGTTACTGCTTGCAAGCGGCGGCGCAGCCCATGCCCGGCCAGAATGTTGTCGATCAACCCGCGGCTTTCGGCGCGATAGAACACGGCCGCGTGTGCCGCGGATGCAAACTGGCGCAAAGTGAAACGCTTGCGCAAAAGGGGATTGCCGCGACGTATGATGCAAACGTTTTCCTCGGTGAATAAATCGCAAGAGCGCGTGCCCGGTTCGAGTGCGCTGTCTTCCGGGAAGAACCCGATTGCCGCGTCGAAGGCGCCCGCCCGCAGATCGGCTTCCGGCGGAAGGAAAATGCGCTCCACTCGACGGACCAGAAGCTGCAAGTACGGCGAAGCGCTTCCCATGCGCTCCAGCAACGCGGGCAACACACGGAGCTCGGCGTAATCGGTCATAGCCAATCGGAAGCCCCGAGTACTGGCGCCGGGATCGAAGCTGGGACGCTCGGCGAATACGCTGCGCAGGTGAGCGAGTCCGGCGCGAACCGGAACGGCCAGCTCGAGCGCGCGGGCGGTAGGGATGATGCCTCGCGCCGCACGGTTGAAGAGGGGATCGGAAAACATGGTACGCAGACGCGCCAGCGCATTGCTCATGGCCGGCTGGCTCAACCCGGCTCGCTTGGCGGCCCGGCTGACGCTGCGCTCTTCGAGCAGCGCCTCGAACGCCACCAGCAGGTTCAGGTTGACGGATGAGATATTCATGCTATGAATAGTATTCCATTGCAATTATCAATACAACAAATCAACAGTCGCCAACGTCTAAGCCCATTATGAAAATACGACTCGCCGTGGTCCTGATCGTGACGCTCCCGCTCGCGGCTCAGACTCCCGCGATACCCGACACGCCGGCGGGACATACTCTGCAGGCTTGGCTCGACGCCTTCAATAGCGGCGACCGGGGCCGGCTCCAGTCCTACCTGGCGAAATATGAGCCGGACAAATCGCTGGACAATCAAATGAACTTCCGCAATCAGACGGGCGGCTTCGAACTGCTCAGTATCGACAAGACCGACCGGCTGCATATCGAATTCCTGGTCAAGGAGAAGACCGGCCCGACGAACGCGGTGGGAAAGATCGAGGTGAAGGATGCCGATCCGGCCACGGTCGTCGCCTTCAGCCTGCGCGCGATTCCACCGGGAATGACCGCCGCGGACCTGAACATGAAGATCGACGCCGCCACGCGCGCGCGCGTCGTCGACGGAGCGGCGGCGAGTCTCAACGAATTCTATGTGTACCCGGAGACCGCGAGGAAGATGGGCGAGGCCGTGCAAGCGAAGCTCAAAAGCGGCGGCTACGATGCTGTCACCGGCGGTGAGGACTTTGCGAACGTGTTGACCAACGATTTGCAGGGAGTCAGCCACGACAAGCATCTCCGCGTGAGCTTTTCCGTGCGGCCATTGCCGAAACGGGACCCCAGTGCGGACGCCACGCCGAACCCCGCTGCTGTGGCCCAAAGGCGGACCCAGATGGAACGCGGCAATTGCGCCTTCGAAAAGGTGGAGCGGCTGGGGTCGAACATCGGCTATCTGAAGTTCAACGGCTTCGCGGACCCCGATATATGCGGCCCAACCGCCAGCGCGGCGATGAATTTTCTGGCCCATGTGGACGCACTCATCGTCGACCTGCGCGAAAACGGCGGAGGCGATCCCAAGATGGTGGCCTACATCTCCAGTTATCTTTTCGCCGAGCGGACACATCTGAACGACTTGTACAACCGCAAAGAGGACAAGACGGAAGAATTCTGGACATCACCCGATGTGCCGGGCACGAAGCTGGCCGGCAAGCCGGTATTCGTGCTCACCGCCAAGCGGACATTTTCCGGGGCGGAAGAGTTTACCTACAACCTCAAGAACCTGAAGCGGGCGACCATAATCGGCGAGACCACTGGAGGCGGAGCGCATCCGGTTTCGGGCCATCGCATCGACGATCACTTCATAATCGGCGTGCCGTTTGCGCGAGCCATCAACCCGATCTCGAAGACCAACTGGGAAGGTACGGGAGTGGAGCCCGACGTGAAAGTTCCCGCCGGTGAAGCGCTGGAGGTGGCGAAGAAGATGGCGGCGGAGCAGATCAAGAAGGCACAACCATAAGGACCCGAATCTGGGAAGCGCCAATCTTTTGTGCCTCGGGTGCCGATTTACGCCACGTGGGCTGGGGCGAAGTGGGCCAGGCGGTGGCGCAACGTTTCGTAGGCGCGGAAGAGCAGCGACTTCAGGGCGGGGATGGAGCATTGCAACACCTCGGCGATTTCGGAATACTCCATGCCTTCGTACTTGTGCATCAGGACGGCGGCTAGCTGCTTCGCCGGCAGCTTGTCGATGGCGGCTCGCACTTGTTTGGCGCGGTGTTCCAGAACCATCCGTTCGTCGGCGGGCGGCAGTTGATCCCGTAGCTCGCGCAGATCCAGCCTGACGTATCCGGCTTCGCGGCGGGTATCGCGACGCCAGTTGAGCGCGACATTCGTGGTGATGCGAAACAGCCACGTGGTGAACTTCGCATCCGGCTGATAGGTGGCGCGCGAGCGGTAGACACGGATGAACACGTCCTGGGCCAGCTCCTCGGCGATGTCGCGATTGTGGACCAGGCGGTACAGATGATTCACCACCGTGCCGCGGTGGCGGGCCAGCAGGAGGTCGAAGCTGGGGCCGTCGTCCTTGGAAACCTGGAGCATCAGGGCGGTGTCTGGATCGAGGGCGAACTCCACTGCCATGATCCATTCAACGTGTGTGGAGGGCGGGGCGTTACGACTGGCGTGTAAGGAAAGGTAAAAGGCCGGGCGGCAGGATGCAGGCGGCAGGCAGCTGCGCTATTGCTCGTCTTCATTGGTTCCTTCGTCGTCGTCTTCCTCTTCTTCTTCCAGGCTGGCGCGGTATTGGCGCTCGCGGGCGGCTTCGGTGGCCTTTTCGGCGCGGGCTGCGCGGCGGATATAGGTTTCGATTTGTTCTATCGATAAAACGAAGCCATTTTCGGCCGGATCGAAGGGAAGTCCTTTTTCTTTATCCATTTCGAAGAGCTTGGCGGCTTCGTAGAGTTGGTCGTGCTCGGATGAGCGGCGTTCATTTTGGATTTCGCGGAGCTAGTGGCGGGTCCGATCGCACTGGCGGGAGAGGCGGTGGCGGTGCATGCTGAGGCTGGAGAGGGTGCGGAATTGGCGGGTGAGGTCCAAGTCTTGCTGGGCGCCGGAGAAGAGGGCGGTTTCGATTTGGTCGATGCGGTTGAGGTGCCAGGTGGCGCCGGCGAGGGATTTGACCAGCTCGGTTTCGCTTGGAGTTTTTGGCTGGTATTCGTCGAGGAATTTTTGAGTGTGGAGTTGGAAGGCGGCGGGGTCTTCGGTGGGGAGGACGATGGCGCGGGCGGTGAGTCCATGCTGGAGTGCGTTCTGGGCAGAGCGCGATTTGCCGTCTTCGGTGCGGGGGCCGGTGGACAGTTTGGAATTGGCCTGGTTGGCTTTGGTTTGACGAGTGGTGTCGTGGCCGTTGGGGGCGATTGAGTCTGGCATTTGGGGATCTCCTTACGAACGACTTATACACTCGGGGTGGGGGCGTTCGATGGGTCGATGGGCGGGATGTTGATGAGGGGAAGGGAGAATGAGGTTCGCGTGTCGCGTGACTCGCGATGCGCGATTTTGGGGAAACGCAGATCCTGCCATGGTGTTGTCGATTTCGAGGACGGCCGATTCCGGGCTCAGGCCGGTGGGATGGAGGCTATTTTCACTTCTGTGGTTTGAGCGTTACGTAGCAAATTGACGTGAGGAGATTCGCAGCGGTAGTTTCTCAGAGGGGCCGTATTTTTCCCTCGTCAGCACTTCACGGCGGCCGATCAGTCTGAAGATCGAAGCTCTGCGCGGCAACTTGCAGGACAGCCGCGTTCACCAACAGCGCGATCCCGATGTACCGCTGAATCGCTACCTTGTAACGACGGGCAGTTCGACGAAGCTGCCGGAATAAATGCGCTGCGTGGCTTTGCGAAAATCCTGCGGCTGCGCGCGGAAGATGCTTGGCACAAAGGTCTGCGGATTGCGGTCATAAAGCGGGAACCAGCTCGACTGCACCTGCACCATCATGCGGTGTCCCGGCAGAAACACGTGGTTGGCCGTCGGCAGCGTCCAGCGGTACACGAGCGGCTGATCGGGCGTGATCGCCTGCGGTGTTTCCAGGCTCTCGCGGTAGCGTCCGCGGAAGATGTCGGCGGAAACCATGAGCTGATAGCCGCCCATGAGCGGGTCTCCGGCGACTTCGTCCGGATAGACGTCTATCACTTTCACCACCCAGTCGGAATCCGTGCCGCTGGTGGAGGCCTTCAGGTTCACGACCGGCTGGCCACTGATCTTCACCGGCTGCTTCAACTGGCCGGACACGAAGACCGCGACATCGGTGCGGCGGGACGCTTCGCGCTGGTCATCAACCAGCCACGGCCGCCACTCGAGTTCGCGATTTGGCTGGCTTGAGCGCGTGCGGTACGGCACCGGCTTTGCAGGATCGGACACATACTCACTTACCACCGAGTCGCCGCTGCCTGAAGCTGTGAAACCGGCCCTGCCCTGCGCATTCAGATAAAACGGCGAAGCCTTCACGCTGCAGCCGGACGGGCAGCCCGCGGGCCACGAGTCCAGCCGCAGCCACGTGTTGGTGCCCGTCTCAAACGCCGTCACCGGCGCCACGGGATTGGCCGGGGCATCGTCTTTCAGAAAGTGGTCCAGGAACGGCCGCAGGATGTTCTTCCGGAAGTAATACGACGTGTCCTGATGGAAGTTCAGCGCACCGAGCGTACTGCCGTCGCGGATCGACTGCCCGTGATACCAGGGGCCCATCGTCAGGAACACTTTGTCATTCGTCGTGTCCTTCGCCTTGATGGCCTTGTAGACGGCGATCGCACCGTAGATGTCTTCCTGATCCCACAGACTGTGGACCAGCATCACGGGCACCTTCAGCGGCAGCGCCGCGAGAATCCGGTCCATCGCCTGGTCGCGCCAGAAGGCGTCGTAAGACGGATGTGCCACAATTTTTCGCCAGAACCCGGCCTGCTCCAGGCCGTGGCTTTCGGCAATGTTGCCGGCAGTGCCTGCGGCAAGGTACTCGTCGTAGTCGTCCGAATAGCCGGACCACCACTTGATCTCATTGCTGCGCGTCGCTTCCTGATCGAGGATGTAGGAGAGAGAACCCGCTTGACGGAACGCCCCATTGTGGAACCAGTCGTCGCCCATCCAGCCGTCGACCATCGGGTTCATCGGCACGGAAACCTTGAGCGCGGGATGCGGATTCACCAGCGCCATGAGCGGCGTGAACCCGTCGTAGGAAATGCCGATGATGCCCACCTTGAGGTTCGATTCCGGAACATTCTTCACCAGCCAGTCGATCGTGTCGTAGGTGTCGGTCGAATGATCCACGGGCGTCGGATTCTGCGGGCCGCTCAGCGGCCGGTTCATCACGTAATCGCCCTCCGAACCATACTTACCGCGCACATCCTGCACCACGCGGATGTAGCCGCCCTCCACGATCACGTCCACAGCGTTGTCATAGCCCTGCAGCACCGGCCCTAGATGCGTGCTCTGGCCATTGCCGGTCTGCGTGTTCGCGTTATAGGGCGTGCGCGTCATCAGCATGGGCGCGTTCTTCGCACCCTTTGGAATCAGTATGACCGTGTGCAGCTTCACGCCGTCGCGCATGGGGATCATCACCTCGCGCCGGGTGTAATCGAAGCTGCTGGTTGAAGACTGGAACTTCGCCGGCGTCTCGCTTGGGTAGTTCGGATACTGCGGAGCGGTCTGCGCACAGAGCGAAGCCGCGGCAACGAGCGCCGCGGGAATTGCGTTCCTCATCGTTCGGATATCCCTTTTCCGTTGCTTTAGCAAAGCTGCGACAGCGAACCCATCAATTCGTTGCGCGTTTGACCGTCGCCCGTCGCGGTCGTGGTTGCCGGATCTGTCGCCGGATTTCGGGGGCATGTTGGGCCGCGGAGGCTTCAACCAATGTATCTGAATGAGATGACCGGTGGTGCGAAGGAGTGCGCCGGACGAATAAGGGAACGGGTAACGGCGTTCTCGGAAGTTATGCTCGATTCAGCGGGCTGCGGTGTACCAAGAATAGGTCCTGTTGTGGGACATTGTCGGTAGGCAGTTCACATCTACGGTTAGGGTGTTACTCGGCAAGCTGACCTGACGGTGACTTCACGGGACGAATCGCCCAGCGAAGCTCAAGGCGCGCCGATTCTCCGTGTGGCCGACAACTCGCCCAGAGCGCCAAAAAACGCTGCGCCGTTACTCGCGACCGTGAGACGGCCAGATATCAGCGATGCGCGTTATACGGCCGTGTGTCCGCGATCAGGTTGCATAAAGGGTCCTTTGCGCCCATTAGGCCGGGGACCGTCCCGGTTGAAACCGTGAAAGTTATACGACCCAATCACGTTTCGGATCTTTCACGTATAAACGTTTTACAGTGCCGCAAGAGGTGCACAGGTCAGCAAAAAGGGTCTCCCTTTTCCCCCTTTCGGATCGTTTGAAAAAGCCTTTCTCTTTCTCTTTGCAGAGGAGGCCGGGACGTACGTCACCACCACCACCAGAAGCAGAAACAGTGAGACCGCTGATGAGTTGTGAACCGCCGCAGTGTTCACATGTATTGTTGGGCATGGACAACTATAGCCCATGAGGGTAACTCATGATCTCCCGTACCGTCCCAGAAAGGTGTAAGTTTTGCGTCATTGCGGAAGGGCCTGTAAACATTGGGCTCGGCGCGTTGGAAATGTCAGTCGCAAAAATGAAGGGAGAATGGACCGACCGCAGCACCGTTGCTGGCGTTGGCCTTGTTGCAAGACTCTGTTGCAGAAGCGCGGGGATGTTTCCTGGCTGACCGGTCCGGCCCACGCGCCATCTTGCCGGGTTGTCGGCTATGCGTTGATTGATAACCGCGCGGCGCCCAAGTCTTGCCTTACCCCGCGGGTAGTCGCGCAGCGTTTCCCGGTGACTACGGGCGAGTGACGCGCCACTCTTCCATTGGTCGGCGGTGACGGCGCGGAATCCGCGCTTTGGAAGAGTGCCCGACGATCCACCCAATGGCGACGGTGAACGCTGCGCCGTTAGTAGCGGGTGAACTCCCTGAAGAGCGGACTTCTGGGCAGGTAGCGTGAGAAAATGACTTCTTGTTCCTAATCCGGGCATGCTCCCTCGAACGCAATCTAGGGAAGGCCAAGTACCGGAGAAAGCGAGAATCTCGATGAATCTACTCCGCTTCAGGCAGGCTGCCCCCATGGTCACGGCCCTCTTCCTCATCCCGGCTTCCTTCGCGCAGGTGCCAGCAGGCGACAAAGTCGATCTGGACGCCCTATCCCAGATCAAGACCGAGGCCTTCCAGCACTCGCAAGTGATGGAGAACCTCTTTTGGATGTCCGAGG
The DNA here is from genome assembly GCA_035632375.1 of Bryobacteraceae bacterium. GTDB lineage: Bacteria > Acidobacteriota > Terriglobia > Bryobacterales > Bryobacteraceae > Palsa-89. The sequence continues at coordinate 25,990 of DASQGY010000290.1, forward strand.
TTTATGGTCCGCGCGTCACCAACAGCCGCAATCACAAGCTCGCCGCCGAGTGGGCGATGAAGCAGATGAAAGAGTGGGGCCTGAAGAACGTCCACCTGGAAAAGTGGCCCTTCGGCTATGGGTGGCAGATCAAGCATTTCTACGCCGCGATGGAGACTCCGGTCTATGCTGCGTTTACCGGGTTCCCGCTGGCATGGACGCCTGGAACGAACGGCCCGATCACGGTAGAGCCGGTGTGGGCGCCCATCCACTCGAAAGCAGACTTCGCCAAGTACCATGGCAAGCTGAAGGGCAAGGCGCTGCTGATGTTTGACCCGGCTCCGCTCACGCTCCACACGCGGGCGGACGCGCAGCCCTCCCCAACGGATGAGGAAATTCTGGCACGCGGAGGCGCGCGCGGAGCCGGTCGCGGGGAGCGCGGAGCAGCAGCGGCCGGTGGTCCGGGCCGTGGCGCTGCACTCAATCGCGACCCTAGCGGGCGGGGTCGCCCGGGTGAGGGCGAGTGGGACTACACGCCGACATCGCTTGCCCTGGCTAATGCCAAGAATGGGGTCCTGCGCAACCAGGTTAACGCTTTCCTGAAAGAAGAGGGCGTGGCCATTTCCATCACGCCGGGTTACAACGGAGACGGCGGGACCATCTTTGCGTCGTATGGTGGGTCGGAGAACCCCAAGGATCCAATTCCGCCCCCGATCGTCGCCATTGGAGCAGAGCAGTATAACCGGCTGGTCCGCCTGGTGCAGCACGGTGTCACGCCGAAGCTGACCTTCGATATTGCTGTCGATTATCAGAAGGAAGACCAGAACGCATTCAATGTCATCGGCGAGATTCCGGGCGCCACCAAACCGGACGAAGTGGTCATGCTCGGCGGCCACTTTGACAGTTGGCAGGGCGGCACGGGCGCCACCGATAACGGCACGGGATCGTCAGTGGCGATGGAGGCGGTACGCATTCTGGCTACGCTGCACAAGGCTGGGTTGATTAAACCAATGGCGCGTACGGTTCGCGTTGCTCTGTGGGGCGGCGAAGAGGAGGGCGTCTACGGCTCAATCGCCTACGTGCAGCAGCACTTCGCTCAACGCACCACGATGGTGAAGACTCCTGAGTACGACAAGCTGGATGTTTACTTCAATGACGACGGCGGCTCCGGCCGCTTCCGCGGAGTCTCGGCGGGGGGAAGTCCGCAGATGGCGGCGATCTTCAAGTCCTGGATTGAGCCCCTCAAGGACCAGCACATGGTTGCTGTTTCTGGCGGGGATCAGTTCAGACCCACCGCGAGTCCCGGTGGCACGGATTCATCGTCCTTTTCGTGGATCGGCCTGAACGGCATCGGCTTCCAGCAGGATGGGCTGGAGTACGGAACCCGTACCCACCACTCCAACGCGGACACCTATGACCGCGTGCAGAAGGACGATGTGATGCAGAGTTCCATGATCGAAGCGTGGTTTGTCTACAACGCAGCAACCCGGGAAGAGATGCTCCCGCGCATCCCAACCCCGGCTCCCGACCCCGATGCGAAGAGCCACGAGTAGATCGCAACTTCAATTCAAAACAAATGCGTCATTTCTGAGAGCGTTTGTGGCAGCCAACTGGATTCGCGCTGGAAGGACTAGGAGATGCGAAAAGGGTTTACGAGAAAACCACAACCGGAGGAGCCCGCAACAGGGGCCAAGAACTACATAACGCCTGGCGGGCTACAGCGCCTCAAAGATGAACACCGGTTTCTGCTCACCAGGGAACGCCGCGCCGTGACCGAGGTGGTGACGTGGGCTGCCAGCAACGGCGATCGCAGTGAAAACGCCGACTATCAGTACGGCAAGCGGCGGCTGCGGCAGATCGATGGGCGGATTCGCTTTCTCACGAAACGAATCGAAGCCGCGGAAGTGGTGGACCCGGAAACTCCGAGAACGGGGCAAGCGGCGACGAGGGCATTCTTCGGAGCCACGGTGCGCTATGCCAATGCCGAGGGAGCGGAGCGAGTGGTGAGCATCGTGGGCACCGACGAGGTCGATCTGGACCGCAACCACATCAGTTGGGTGTCGCCTCTGGGGCGCGCGTTGATGAAGTCGGCGGCGGGCGACAGCGTAGTTCTCCAAGCGCCGCGCGGCACAGAATACCTGACCGTGCTGGAGGTGTGTTACGAGCGCATTTCTGTGGAACCGTTCCGTGAACCACTTGGCTCCGAGGCCTCGGCAAAGGGACTCCCTCGCCGACGCCAGTCCACCTGACGAAGGTTAGCGAGACGGCGCAAGAAAATTCGGGCCCGAGCAGGGACGAATTGCGATCCGACTGCAGGGCTATTCGTTCGGCAATTGTCCGCCCACTCAGGATCGCTCGCGTGTAACGCCGGAGTGTTCATCCAACCCGCGCTCGTATGCGTTCAGCAATTCCCGTGCCACTCGGAGGAACCGACGCGGCACGAAGCACCGTACGAGTTGGGGACCATCCGCTCGGAGTGGTTACTAAACGCTCCGCCATCTGTTCTGTGCCGCCAGTCCGGATAAAGCGACGTTCAAACCGCCGGCGCCACGTTTAGACGGGTGATCGGACTCCCGCATCCGTCGAAGCAATGTCCTCAATCGAAGAGGATACGATATGCTCTTGGGATGAAACCAGAGTCCGTTGTGCTCGTAGCGGTACTCTTATCTCCGCTTCCCGTTCATGAGTGGGCGGCGGCGCAGGTTCAGCCTGGAGAGTCGTTGCAGCAGTTCCTTCACGGCAACGATAAGTTCGGGCTCAGACTCCTCGCAGAGAATCATGCGGACGCTCCGGAAAAGAACGCGGTGGTCGCGCCACTTTCCCTCACGGTTCTCTTGAGCGCAATCGAGGTCAATAGTTGGCGAAGTGAAACGCGGGAGCAGATTCAGCATGCCTTTGGCTGGGAAAGGGGCATACAACCAGGCACTCCAGCGAAAATGCTTCTTGCGACGATGAAGCCGCCCGATGTGAAGCATGTGCCACCGGGTAAGAAGCGGCCGGCGGAGCACACATGGGAGGACGAATCACTGTGGATTGAAAACCGGCTGCTCTATCGCTCGAAGAGAAATGAACCGCCGCTCCTAGAGCGGTGGTTTATCCAGAGTGCGGAGGCCCAGTTTAGGCTGAAACTCGTAGATGTCGGTGACCGGCTGCCGACTGCACAAGACCTGCGCGCGAGCCGCATCGAGACGGGCCGGATTCCCGAGGTCTCGCCGCTGGCCCAGGTCTGGCTTTCATCGGGGACACACCTGCGGCAGACCTGGGAAGAGTTGTTTATGCAAAGCCACCCACATCCTGGCGAGTTTCGCACGGAGGCGGGCCAGAGCTTGGTGGTCCAGCGCGTGGACAGCGTTCTTGAGAAACTCCAGCACTTGAAGACCGACCGCTTTGAATCCGTGGTACTACCCTGCGGGGGAGTTTCAATGGTTGTAGTCCTGCCGCGCGAGGGATTGAAAATTCGCGAGTTGGAAGAGATTCTGGCCACTGAACCAGACGCCCTGAAGGCAATAACACCGTCGCTTGGATTCGTCACGATGCCCATCTTTACGATTCGAGCGACGGTGCATCTTGAGAGTGCACTGAAGGCGATGGGCATCAAGGATATTTTCGAGAACCTGGAGGGGGTAGTGCGACGCGAGTCGCGCTCTGGCCCGAAGGGCACGATCGATGTGCCGGTTGCACGAGTAACTGACATTGCCCAAGCGATTGACTTCACCGCTGACAAGCACGGGATTCATGCAGACGCGGAGACCATAGTCGGCGCCATTCCGGGTGGCCTTATTGCGGCGACTAATTCCTTTCGCTTCGTTCTCAATCGGCCGTTTGTGTTTCAGGTGCGGGAGAATGCTTCTGGGGCACTGCTGTTCGCCGGAGCGTTGATGGACCCGAACGCGACGAAGTAGTGCAGGCTCGCGCAAGTTCTGAACGGTAGATCTTTCATGAATGGAACATTCCGGACGATTGCCGGGATACGGAAGCAATCCACATGAGCAAGCAGTCGTCATTTGGGCCTCGCGCATAAGCGGTCAGAATACAGATCGAAAAATGTTTCAACACACCACGGCGTGGCGTTGCTTGAGCGGCGATTACGTGGTGGTGAGCTGTTGCACAGGGGGTTTGCGCCCGATACCGCAAATCCACCCCTTACTGGGTTCTGCAACGATCTTGACGTCTACGTAACCGGCATTCGTGAAGAGCTCGCGATGCTCCTCAATGCTGAGCAGGGCCATGCCGGTTCGTGAAGAATATTTTGCGGCCGCTCTTGCAGCGAACGTCTCCGCTCCCTTGTAGACTTCGGTGATCAGGATGAGTGTTCCACCTGGCTTCAGAACTCGCAGAACCTCGCGCATGTCCGCCGGCAAGGCAGGCCACCAGAAGTGCGTCTCGACCGCCGTGACGACATCAAACATGTCCCCGGAAAAAGGTAAGTGGGACACGGACGCTTGTCGAAGATCAACCCGGCCAACATCGATCCAGCGTTTATTCGTCCGCCCGGCTACGGCGACGCTCTCCTTCGAGTGATCGATGCCATAGATCTTGCCTTGAGTGGCCATCAAAGCCAACTTGTCCACCGTTCGGCCTCCTCCGCAACCTATGTCGAGTACAATGTCCCGTTTTCCGATTGAAATGTGCGATAAGCCCCAGTCCGTCACCTTCGAGTGCCGCGAGTTCATATTCCGCAGAACCAAACGGCCCAGCCATCCGGTAGGGTTCCGGCACTGGTTGGCCGATGAGCCCGTGCCTATCGCGCGGAATGCAACTGAGGCGATGTAATTCTCCCATTCCAGTTGAAATGTGCCGGTGTCACCATGGGTGTCGATCCGATATTTCAGGTTTTCGAGGAGGATCGGCGCCTTCTCGATTTTCATCCCGACGCGGCCCAGATCCATCGCGGGATCGTAGAGATTTCCCTTCTGGCCGGTCTGGTTGTTAATGATGAGAGTCCACTTTTCGGGGCCATCCGCCAAGACGTAAAGCGTATAGGTCCCGGCTGGCACATGGAGGCCGGCGATGTCGAGATCGACCTCGGTTCGCAGCGTGGTGGCGGCATCCGCACCGGCACACCATACGGGGTAGGTGGAATCCCTCGACAGTAACCCACCGTCGCCAAAGATCTGGCGGCCACGTACTGACGGCGAAGAGTACTTAATGGTGACGGACCTGCCAGCGAAGGTGGCGGATGCCCGCGCGCCCGGGCTCTGTGCTGAAAGCAGGCCGATAATCCTTGTGAGCGGAATATAGAGTCTCATATTAATGCTCGCAAAATACAGTGACACGACATGCCCGCAAGTTGGCAACCTGCGGCGAGTTGGTGACCCGCCTGGTGGGCCGTTCTCCACGCGTCGGGGAGGCCGATTGACAATCGGCCGCAGGATGCCATCCTGCCCCACAGACTTCGCTGAGTGTCACTATATTGTGCGAACCTCAAGGTTGAAAGCGCCGGCAGAGCCAGCCCGCGCGGTATTCGAGCCCCTGGTTACTTGGGGGGCGCGACGGGCATTTCAAACTTTGCATCGTCCATCGGCTCATTGAACCGAACTTCTTCGATGTGCCAGCGTCCCGCCACGAGGCCTGGCACGGATCGCAACTGATCCATGGATACCTTGACGCCCTGGACTTCGCGATAGTTTTCGAAATCATCGGTCTGCGGCAGTGGCCCCAGCGCCGTGCGAGTCAAAGTGGTGCGCCGCGCAAGCAAGCCCGAATCGGCATCGAAAAACAGCAGGTCAGTGTAGCGGTCCAGCTTCAGAGCGCCACTCACTACGTATACCTCCTTGCCGCCGAGTTGCTCCTTGCGAAGTGTGCGCGCGGATGAGTACACGTCGTTCAAACGAAGATTGCGGAAAAACAAGGCGTTTAGCTTGATGTTCTCCTCGTTCACTCCGCTGGCGACGGTGGCGGCGCCACCGGAGATACTGTACGCGTGCTTCCCATCAAATCCGTTGGTGACCGTCTGCGGACCCGCGGTGGTGGTCTGGCGAACCAGGCCTCGCGATGTCGTGAACTGGTCGATTCGCACAGACTGGCCGCCGGCATTCGTCGTGGCGATGAGATGCCGGGTGGTGAGTCTGGAGATTGCGGATTCTCCGCCGATGGCCCTTTCGTACTTCGCGAACAGTTCTTCGGCCGTGGGTAGCGACGCCGTGTCAGGCCGGGCGGGTTGTGCGATCTTGTTTTTGATCGCCTCAGGCGTATCGGCCGGCACGAACGCCGCAGGATGCGTATGCCCGGCGTGACAGGTGGCGCAGGTGACCACGGTGCGCCCGGCGAACGAGGCCTCGTTGACCTGTTTGGTCATGCGGATCATCTCACGGGCGGTCTGTTTGGCCTTGATGTCGTCCTTTTCATATCCCTGCGGCCACGGACCGCTGGGGGTGTGGCAGTGGACGCACGTTACCCCGAGCGCGACGCTGATATAGGTCATGGTCGATCCAATCTCGGTGGCCGGGATTCCTTTGAGAACCTGGATATTCTTGTAGACCTGTTCGATGGTCTGAGTTTGGTCCGCGGCGGCGAGAAATGCAGGGATCGACGCCAGCGCGAGGATTGCGCGCACGATGGTTCGCATGGGATCAGTATTCCCTGCTATCGCGATCGCGAACCTTAAGTTTTGTAAAAGAGTCTCGTGCGCCGCGCGGCGCCGCGGTATAAGAGAGCAAGGCGCTCGATGATGAGGATCTAGGACGACGACCGCTGGGCGCCGCTGCGCGACTGCTCGCGCAACACCAGTTCGCGGTAGCCATCGTTACGTGCTGCGTGCGCGAGGTATAGTATTCACTGATGAGAATACCCAGATTCTTCATCGCTCTGATGGGCATCGCCGAGTTGCTTTTCGCGAGCCCGCGGGCCAAAGCCTCGGCGACTATAGCGGGCAAGCGGATCACCATCAGGTATGGGGCTCCTTCCATGCGCGGCCGCCAGATCTTCGGCGATGCGGGGTTGCTCTCGAAGGATTGGACATACCCGGTCTGGCGCGCGGGCGCTAATGCGGCTACAGCACTCATCACCGACGCCGACCTAGATATGGCTGGTGTCCATATACCTGCTGGAACCTACAGTTTATATGTGTTGGTCCAGGATCCCGACAACTGGAAACTCATCGTGAACAGGCAAACCGGCCAAGGCGGTCACATCTACAACGCTCGCATGGACCTGTGCCGGGTGGATCTGAAGATGGACCGGCCCAATACACCGGTCGAGAAGCTGCGTTATACGATCACGACCACCGGAAACACGGGAACGATCCAGCTCGAGTGGGAGAATCACGTCGCGTCGGTCCCGATCCGGGCGACGTAGGAACGGGGCCAAGCTACCGGCTGCTAGATCCTAGGGCCAGTGGGTGCCGTAACCAGAAGGCGAAACGATCTGGATGTAGCCAATACTTGCGCTCTGCATCGCCCTTCACCGCGTGAATGTGCATCCGCTCATTGCCCTCGTTTGAGTAGAAATGGAACCACCAGCCCTGCACATAGAGAATCGTGGGCATCGGTCCGTAATTCTTGTTATAAGGCCCTTTGGGGCGGCGGGATTGACAGCGCACCTGAGCTGGTTTGACGGCTGTTGTCTTGGCCGATTGGAGCGATTGAATCGGTCATTTTGATTCTCCTACGACCCACTCATACACCTGGGGTGGGGGCGTTCGATGAGGCGTTGGGCGGGATGTCGATGAGGAAGGGAGAATGAGGGGCAATAATAGATCCGACAGACTGTAAGCTATAGTATAGTGTAGTCTATGACGTGACAGGTCATAGAATTAAGCTTAGGATGATGTGTTGTCGCGCTCCAACCTGGAGATGCGGGAGTTTAGATCGTCGATAGCCTTCTGTTGCGCTGCCTGTGTTTGTATGACTGATGTATGTTCTCGATCAAATCGATCAGACCAGCGCGTCATTGCGCCCATTTGACTTGTCAGTGCGCCCATCTGGGTCTGGACTGACGCCAAGGTATCGTTAACACGATCCAGTCGGCTGTCCACTGACCCAAATCGGCGATCCAGATCGTCAAAGCGCTGGTCAATCCGATCATTCATTTGCTGAAGCAGTGCGAGGATAGGGCCGTCGCCATTAGATGCGTGTTCCGCCATAGCTTATCCACCTTAAGAAACTACCGGTAAACGAACTCAGGACGACGATCAACTAAACCAGCCTCCATACAACTGGCTATAGGGCTTCTGCCACATTTCTAACGCGTATGTCGATCTCTTCCCAGCGGTCGCCTGTGGAAAGCTGTGCATTCTCTAGGCCGACGTACTCCAGTATAAGACACTTGTGCGCAATTGCGCAATTGCGCTATTGTGGTATATGACACGGGAAGGATCTCGTGACAAGATCTTTGAAAGCACCGGACAGAGCTGAGTATTCCTCGTTGTCCCTGCCCGGCAAGCGTGGGCCTTACGGCCCTAAGAAGACGGCCAGTCCAGGATCAGACGCAACTTGCCTACAACAAGCCCGAGCCTGAAACCGCCTGCCTTCCGCTTATAGATGAATTTCATGGGAAGGACTCCTTTCCGTGATGATGCGCCCCGCCGCCGTTCGTTGGCTGGAACCTTGATACGGCAGCGGGGCGTTTCAGACAGAAATTCGTATTAACCCGTCTTGGACTCACTCTTGAGGGTCCAAGTGTTTTTGCCCACGTTGACAAAACCCCCGTCCCGCTTGAACGCTACGGGCATGTAATTCTGAAAATGCTTTGTTCCGCCCTTGAACCCGCCAGCCTTGGCAAGTTCCTCGATCTTAGTGCCATGCAGACTACCGTGCTCCGCTAGCAGGATCTTACCAATCTGAGCTAGCGTCAATTTCTTGAACCGCTTGCCCTGCTCTGCTTTGCGCTGCTGTATGGCAATCGTCGCACTACGGCCACCATGACCGTTTAGCGGCTGGTTGCCGGTGTATCCAAGCAACTTGAGATTCTCTTGAAGCTGTTCGCGTTGCTCTAAGAGCTTGGCAATCGCTTCGCCTCGCAGTTGGTCGGCCTCTTGCCTCGCCGCGATGGCTTTTGCCACTACATCCACCTTGTCGTCCGTCTGATTCATAGGGTACGATCTCCCATGCCAGTACGGTATCAGGTTTTGTATTAGGCTGTCAAGCGCACGGATTAGACCTGATTTGTTCTAGCTACAACATGATGTAGAAGTTTTGTTTTATGATTTGGTTTTGGTTTCACGTCAAGAACGCGCTGTTCGGCTCTTGCGCTTTGCTGGCTTGCGCCCTGGGGCGTGTGGGTTGCCGTTTCTGGGAGATGATTCACTGGCCCGCTTAACCATTGCATCGAGTTCCGCCTTTGGCACAGCAATCAACTTTCCCATTTCGTGCGCGAAGTGCTTGAACTCGGGCGTAGAGTCGAATGGGACCGATTTCACTCGATCCCATTCTACTCTGGTTGAGTTGTCTTTGGTAGGGGTAAGTCGATTCACCGAGTCGAGCGGCTTCGCCAGCCCTTGGCTCGTTTCGCCTTGGCCTGCGCTCTCTTCGACCGCATTAGTGGGGGGCGTCTCTTAATCGATTCGACAAACTGTTTTGTTTTTGGATCGAAGGAAGTTATTTCAGCCATCGAAGCCCGTTCTAGCTTCCTCTTCAGTTCTGTGAGTTCCGCTTCAAGCTTCTGAATCTAAAGTTTGGTTTTCTTTCGACCCAGCCGAACGTTCACAAGGTTAGTGAGATCACCGAGTAGTGACATGTGCCTCCCTTTTTCCGCGTCCCCGCCGTCTCAGAACGGCAGTTCTGATGAACTGGGTTCTGCTTCTGCTTTACCCGTGAGTTCCTTGTAGGTGAGACGACGGCCCACAATCTGTTTCATTACGTGAACGAAGCGCTATCGATCCGTTAGCTTGCGCTCGTTGAATCGGGCGCATTGCTCATCGCACATGCTTGCAGGTGCGCTGGATCTACGCTCACGTACGTGCCCTTCAAAGTGCGCTTGAGCAAACTCCAGAAATTTTCCATGCCGTTCACGTGCACTTTGTCTCTAACGTATCCTTCCAACTTGTTGATGATTTCGTGTGTGAACATGTCTGGCGGCGAGCTCTGATAAGCGTTGTACTCATCTGTGTAAAGCGTCGATCCAGCCTCCACGTTCGCTTTCACATTTTGGTGGACTTCATAATGGCTACGGGTAGGTGCGACTGCCGCACGGGCGTGGCCTTGGCGCTCAAGCAAGCCAAGTACAACTGTCTTGCCCCAGTTGCCGTCGTTCTTGGCTTGGATGTTGCGCTTGGACTTGCGGTGCATATTCGTGACCTTGCCGCCGATGAACGTTTCATCCGCTTCGACGTGGCCGGAGAGCTTTTCAAAACCGCCGCTCTTCATCGCGAGCCGAATCCGATGGAGCATGAACCAACACGATTTCTGCGTGACCTTCAGGTCGCGTCCAAGTTCATACGAACTGATTCCGTTTTTGCAGTTGATGAGCAGCCACGCGGCAGGTAGCCACTTCTCAAGCGCAATCGGGCTGTCTTCAAAAATCGTGTTGGTCCTCAGCGAGAACTTGAGATGATCGTGCTTGCCGTAGCATTTCCAGACGCGCTCTTTGGCAACCCATAGAACCTTGGCCGATCCACACCGGGGACACTTCACGACGCCATCGGGCCAGCGCAGTTGTATCATGAACTCGCGGCAATGGTCGAAGTCCGCAAACCAGATGATTGCGTCTCTGAGTGTGTCTGGCGTTTCCATACTTCAAGTGTGCCAGAAAACCGATAGTCTGTCAAGTATATTATTGCTGAATGAGGTTTAGCGTGTCGCGTGACCCGCGGTGCGCGAGTTGGGGGAAACGAAGAGCGCACATCCATCTTCGGCTATAGTGAGGGCTTGGATACGGCGCCGCCACACTCTCCGGATCGCCCATACTCGCCGCCTGCTCCTGATGGCGTTGAGACACTTGGCACGATTCAGGCGCCGCAGGTGCAATTGAAGGACCTATCGGGTCTTGAAATCCACGATTTGTGGCGCGAAGCGGAAGCCGATTCCTTTGGTCTTGGGAAGGATGAACTGGCGACAGTGCTGCTCACGCTGGGCGTCAAATACAACTATGGGCAGCCTCCGGGAACCGCAGCCACGCGGCCGCAAATCACCGGTTTCTGGCAATCGCTTCAACTCCGGGATCTCGCCCTCGCCCATGCCTGCGCTCTTGGCCGCGAATCCGCCTGGCGGCAATTCATGACGCGGTATCGGGATTTCCTGATTCAGGCGGCGACCGGCATCACCTCATCGGCGGCATTGGGGCGCGAACTCGCCGATTCGCTCTACGCCGATTTATTCGGGCTTACGGATCGGGGAGAGCAACGCCGCTCGCCGCTCGCTTATTACTCCGGCAGAGGATCGCTGAGGGGCTTCCTGAAGGCGACACTTGCCCAGCGCTACGTAGACCACCATCGCCGAACCAAGCGCGAAACACCTCTCACGTCTGACGAAATACCCGCGGTATCTCCTGGCATGACACCAACAACGGATATGCTTTCGCGGCTCGGCCAAGCCCTGGGAACCACCCTGGGATCGCTGGCAGCGGAAGATCGCTTTGTTCTTTCCGCCTGGTTTCTGGACCGGCGCACGCTGCTCGAAATCTCCCGTGTTCTCGGTGTCCACGAAGCGACGGTAAGCCGCAGGCTGCAGCGCCTGACAGGCCGGCTGCACGACGGACTCCTCGAAAATCTTCAGGCATCCGGCCTCAGCAGGGCCGCCGCCGAGGAAGCTCTGGCTACCGATCCTCGCGATCTCGACGTGAATCTTCGCCTCCTGCTGCAAGCTTCCCACCGCGGAACGTTCCTAGAGCAGGCGGCAGCTACGGACTTCAAAGGAACATGAGCGAACATCTACAACCCGGAGTCCATCCCGACGCGGATTCGCTCAGCGCCTTTGTCGAGGGCGTGCTGCCCGAACACGAGCGCGCCAAATGTCTGGCGCATTTTGCCGAATGTGCACGCTGCCGGGAGATCGTGTTCCTGGCGCAGGACGTGCCTGTCGCCCCTGCTGCGCCCAGGCCAATTCTAATTCCCGTCCATCGGCGATGGTTCCAGCCGGTGCGCCTTCTGGCTGCGGCCGCCGTATTGTGTGTGGTCATTTTCGGAGCATGGCTGTATCTGCGAAACAGGACAGAAGCGGCGCGGCGCGATGTGGTGGCCCAAGTGACTCAGGCGCCTTCGTCGCCGCAGGGCAACCGAGTGGAAACGCCGGCGCCGAAACCTGTAATACGGAAGAGAGTCCCTCCGGCTGTACGCCCTACTCCGCCGCCTGCCCCGGTCACCGCGCCCGAACCTCCGCGTACCGTCCCCTCTCCGCTTGCGGTCGAAACCGCCCGCAGCAGCGACCAAAGCAAGATACAAGCGAACGCTTTGCCTGCGCCAAAGCCTCCAGCCATCGCCGTTCCGACGGTGACAGCCTCGGCGGAAGCCTCGTCAGGAATCTCCGGCACTGTCACCGACGCATCCGGGGCGGTGGTTCCCCAAGCGACTGTTCAGCTTCGCCAACTCGCCGACAACAGCACAACCAACGCGCGCGCGGACTCCTCTGGGCAATTCAAATTCATGGGCCTGGCACCCGGACAGTACGAATTGCAGATCGATGTGCCAGGATTTCGCCGTACAACCCAGCGGGTGGAGGTAAAGCCACAGCAAGTAGCAGCCGTGAAAGCCGAACTACAGGTCGGCTCAACCGCGGAGACGGTGGAAGTGACTGCGGCAGCTTCTACCGTCCAAACCTCGTCCGCCGAAATAAGCACCAAATCGCGACGCAAACGGGCAGAACCACCGGAACCGCGCCCGCTCCCTTCCAAACTGCCCGCCGAAATCATGGTGACGCGCGGCAAAGTGATGCTCGCGGTGGACTCGTCCGGCGGCTTCTTCTTTAGCGGGAACTCCGGGAAGGGTTGGAAAGCGGTCAAATCACAATGGCCCGGCAAGATCGTTCACGTGGTGGCTCCGCCTGAACTGCCGCAGGCTGGATCAGCACAGTTTCAGCTCACGACAGACTCCGGTTCGGACTGGTTGAGCCGCGACGGGCGTCACTGGTACGCTGCGCCCCCTGAGCACTAATTTTCGGCGTTCTCAAAAAAAAGAAACAAACTCCTGCAAGATTGACTACCCGCCCCGTTCCAGGAAGTGAAGGGGGTTGGTTATGAAACGATCTGTACCTTTCGTTCTCAGCGGTGTGTACGTGTTGATCACAGCGATGGTAGCTGTGTCGATATCCCGCTCACTGGCACAGTCATCGGAAAACCGGTCGCTCAGCGCTACGTTCGCACACGGCGTACTGCACGTCTCTATTCCCTACAGCGCGCCTCGAAGCGGCGAGGGAAGCTTGCTGGTGGAAGTCCTCGACCCTGAAGATCGCCCCGCCGCGAGCATCACGAGACACGCTGACGTGAACGCCGGTCAGGGATTTTGGAATCGGAAACTTGTTCTTCCCAAGAACCTTCCGTTTGACGAACTGGTTTGGCACCGTCTGCGCTACCGATTCACCTACGCGGAGGAGAAGGCCGCTCCGATAGAGGGCGTTACCTCGATTTCACGCATCCTTCGACTGCCTGTCGTTCACATCCTGGGCCAGCAATCGTACTTGAGCGGAGGGGCCGCGGCAGTACGGTTGATCGTCAACGAAGCGGATAACGAAACTCCAATCACATCCGGATCGGTACAGATCGAACTGGTGCAGCCAGGCCATAAGAACCAGGTTCTATTCACAGGCACTCTCAATGAACACGGTACTACTCCGGTGCAGTTCCATTTCCCGGCTGGGTTGGTGGGACGCTACTCGCTGCGGTATGCCGTTGACACTTCCCTGGGGCCCGTGGAACACGTCGAGGAGATCCGGCTGGAAGACAAATCCTCCATTCTACTTACGACGGAAAAACCGATCTATCAGCCGGGTCAGACGATTCACGTGCGCGCGCTGGCTCTGGACCGCGCAAACCATCAGGCCGTGGCCGGACGTGAATTGACTTTCGAACTGGATGATTCCCGCGGCAACAAGGTATTCCGGAAGATCACGCAAACCGATGAGTACGGTCTGGCGTCGGCGGAGTTCGGTTTGGCCGACGAGGTCAACCTGGGAACGTACCATCTGCGGGCAATCCTGGGGAACACCCAGGGGCCAACAAGTTCGGAGATCGCACTGCAAGTTGACCGATACGTGCTTCCAAGGTTCAAGGTGGCAGTTGAAATAGCGGGGAAAGACAACAAAACCAAACGAGGCTACCGGCCCGGCGACCACGTGACAGGGACCGTGCGGGCGAACTATTTCTTTGGAAAACCCGTGGACGGCGAGGTGACGGTGAAGGCGTCCGGGTTCGATGTGGCGCGGTTCGATGCCGGCAATTCGAGCGGCAGGACGGACAGGGAAGGAACCTTCCAGTTCGACATCCGCCTACCTGACTTCTTCGCCGGACATCCTTTGAATCAAGGCGCGGCCCGCCTTCTGATGGAGGCGACGGTGAAGGATACCTCCGGACACAGCGAGAGCCGCGGCGAGCCGGTGACGGTGAGTGAGTCCCCGTTGCTGATCACGGTGGTTCCCGAGAGCGGCTCGCTTATTCCGGGCCTTGAGAACCGCGTGTACGTGCTCACGTCCTATCCCGATGGGACACCGGCGCAGTCCGATGTCCGGGTTGAGACTTCGGGAACCACGGTCCAGACCGCGGCCACCGATGGAGGCGGAATTGCGATCGTCTCCTTGCCCGGCTGGAGCAGCAACGTTCGCGTGAAGGCCAAGGATCGCGAAGGAAATCACGCTTCGGTGCGAGTGGAGTTTGAAACGCGCGCCGCCGGATCCGATCAAGTATTGCTGCGGGCTGAACGCGCGGTCTATCGCGCCGGCGAACCCATCCGGCTGGAAGTACTGACCACCAAGCAAAGCGGCTGCGTGTATGTCGACGCGGTCAAAGATGGACAAACCATCGGCACGCACGACCTGAATATCGCCAAGGGCCGCGCCACGCTGGAACTGGCGGCCACACCCGACATGACGGGGACAGTGGAGTTCCATGCCTACCTGTTCGGCTCGAACGCCTCGCCGATCGGCGACCGCAGACTGGTCTTTGTGCAGCCTGCCAATGAACTAAGAATCGCAACGTCGCTAGATGCGCCGGTGTACAGGCCTGGAAGTGAAGCGCGCATTGGATTCCGTGTCACGAACAATCGGGGTGAAGGCGTGCAGGCTGCCCTGGGTGTGGAGATTATCGACCAGGCCGTCTTTGCTTTGGCCGAGAAACAACCTGGATTCGCGAAGGTCTTCTTTTATCTGGAACAGGAAGCTTTGAAGCCGCGCTACGAGATTCACTCGGTCACGCTGGCCGATGCGATCACGTTGGCGGAACCCGCGGAATCCAACCGCCGGGACCGCGCGGCGCAAGCCTTGTTCGCCGCCGCACGGACTGTCGCGCCCAACAGCGCGCCGGTGGAATTCGGCGGTACGGTTCCACAGGATAAGTATCGGGAATTCAGTTCACGCTACCTGGCGCGGCTGCGCGATCAGATGGACCAGATTGCCGGAGTGGAATCCGGCGGCAATTCCCAGACATGCGATAACACGCTGTTGGCGTCAGGTTTGCGGAAAGCAAACTTCCGTGACGCCTGGGGCAATCATCTGAGCGTCAGCGGCAATTTGCCGGGCACAAAATCCTTTGAGGTGCGGAGCGCAGGACCCGACGGGCAGTTCTATACGCCTGACGACCTGATTCAGTTTCGAGACGAGCGCTACTGCATCGTGCCAGCGTTCCAGGCTACCGGTGGCACTTTCGACGTGCGAATAGTGCCAAATGGTGCAGAAACCGAAATTGTGGGAACAGTGGCGGATTCCACGGGGGCCGTAATTCCCCATGCGGAAATCAGACTATTCGAAAAGGCCACCGGGAAAGTTCACTCGCTCTCCTCCAATGCCGGGGGCCGATTCGAGCTGTCGAGGCTCGCCGCCGGCCATTTCGAAATCCGGATTTCCGTCCCAGGATTCAGGACCGCGGCCCGGGAGCTTTCGCTGGCCAAAGGCGACCGCGCTGTCTTGTTCGTGGTCCTCAATGTCGCCGCGATGACCGAAACCGTCGAAGTGATGGCGGCAGCTCCGGCGCTGAACACGATGTCCGCCGAGATCTCCCTGGCGAAAGTTTCGAGGAGACCGAAAGATGCCAGTCCCGCCACATCGCCAGGAACAACACCAGAGGCGCACGTACGCGCCTGGTTCCCGGAGGCGCTGTATGTCACGCCCAAGATCATCACCGACAATCATGGCCGCGCGAGCATCACCATTCCGATCGCCGACAACATCACTACGTGGCGCATGGCGATGATGGCTTCGACGAAGCAGGGGGCTTTGGGGAGCGGCACGTCAAGCCTCAAGGTATTCCAGGACTTCTTCACCGAGCTGGACCTACCGGTGACCCTGACGCAGGGAGATCGGGTTTCCATTCCCGTTGCGGTCTACAATTACAGCGGTACACGAGGCCAGGTTCGCCTCCAGCTCGCTCCGGGCGACTGGTTCTCGCTTGCCGGGGACACGGACGAAAAGAGTCTGGCGGTGGAAAATGACCGCGTGGGAGGATCGCAGTTCACCATTGAAGCCAAGCGCATCGGTAAATTCAAGCTCACGCTCAAGGCCGAGCTGGAAGGCTCCGTCAAGCGCGCGGATATTGTCATCCGCGACATCGAAGTTGTTCCAAACGGGCGCCAACAGACTGTAGCCTTCAACGGCCGCGTGGAGACGTCCGCGGAGCACACCGTAGCCTTCCCGCCCAACGCGATCCCGGACGCGGGCAAGATCTTTGTGCGATTGTATCCGGGTCCCTTGAGTCAGGTGGTGGAAGGCATGGACGCCATTCTCCGCATGCCGTATGGCTGCTTTGAGCAGACCTCTTCGGCGACCTATCCTAATGTGCTGGCGCTGGATTACATGAAGCGCACGAAGAAGCTGACGCCGGAGGTCCATGCGAAGGCGGAGGGATTCATAGCCAACGGCTATCAGCGTCTGCTGACGTTCGAGGTAACGGGCGGCGGATTCTCGTGGTTCGGTCAAGCCCCCGCCAACAAGATCCTGACTTCGTACGGCCTCATGGAGTTCGCCGACATGGCGAAGGTATATGACGTGGATGCCCGCGTGATCCAGCGCACGCAACAGTGGCTGGCGCGCCAACAGCAGCCCGACGGGAGCTGGAAGCCCGACACCAGCTTCATCAATGAAGGTGCGACCAACCGGTACAACACCGATGTCTTGCGCATCACCGCCTACATTGCCTGGGCCCTTCAGAACAGCGGGTATCAAGGACCGGAGATCGAGCGGGCGCGCCAGTTCATTTCCCGGAACTTGAGTGGGACTCTGGATGCCTACACTCTGGCTATCTTGGCGAACTTCGCCACAGACTTCCAAGACCGCGCCCTGACCCGTCAGGCCGTCGAGCAACTTGTGGACGCCCGCACCGAAAAGGACGATCAAGCATTTTGGACGTCGGAGGAGACCTCGGTCTACGGCCGGGGGGCGAGTGCGGCGGTGGAGACGACCGGACTGGTTCTTCAGGCGCTGCTCAAGTCCGGCGAGGCGCCCTCGGTCACGCGCAAGGCCCTGAACTTCATCGGAGCCAGCAAAGACGCTTCCGGAACCTGGGGCACAACCCAAGCGACCATCATGGCCTTGCGGGCGCTGCTGCTATCGATGGAGAAGGGCTCGGCTGAGGCTCGTGGAGCCGTTGACATTACGCTCAACGGCAAACCGGCCGGACGGCTCACTCTCACTCGAGAAAATGGCGACATCTTCCACCAATTCGTTTTCAAAAACATCGATTTCAGCGGGTCGAACAAAGTGGGAATCGACTTCAAGGGCGAGGGCAGCCCGGCCTACCAGGTGGCTGGCGAGTATTTCGTGCCGTGGACCGCCAAGACCTCCGATGAGCCGCTGTCGATTGAGGTGAGCTACGACCGCACGCGCTTGTCCCAGGGCGACCTGGCCTCCGCAACAGCGACAGTTAAGAATCGCCTGTCGAAGACCGCCAACATGGTGATGGTGGAGTTGGGTATTCCTCCCGGCTTCGAGTTGCTCAGCGAGGACTTCGACGATTACCGGAACAAAAGCGCCGGACGAAAGAGCGGCCGCTTGGAGAAGTTCAACCTGAGCGCCACGCAAGCCACTCTTTACTTCGCTTCAATCGGCGCGGGCGAGACGGTCGTATTGCACTATCGTCTTCGCGCGAAGTACCCAATCCGCACGCGGACTTTCCAGTCGCGCGTTTACCAATATTACGAACCCGAAGTGAAATCGGTTGCACGGCCGGTGGAGATGGAGATCCGAAAGCGGTAACCGCATTTCTCACATCCGGCGCAGTAATGTGGCGGGCCGTGTGGAGACCGTCTCGATACGGTGGTCGGGTGTGAACGGGGTGTCGAAGCCGGGCGTCGCCAGGAGTGGCGACGCGGCACGCACGAGTGCGCGCGCTACATCGAGGTGAAGGCAATAGCGGTCACGATGAGACCACATTCGGGGGCGGCGGGATTGACAGCGCACCTGCGCTGGACTTATGCTGTTGTCAGTTACCGACAGGAGACCTCTTGAGTAAGCCGACGGATATGGTGCAGGGGACGCTGGACCTGCTGATTTTGAAAGTGATTGCGCTGGAGCCGATGCATGGGTGGGCCATTGCGCGGCGCATCCGGCAGATGTCAGGCGAAGTTCTGCAGGTGGGGCAGGGGGCGCTTTATCCGGCGCTGCACAAGCTGGAACAGAACGGGTGGATCACGGCGAAGTGGAAGGTCAGCGACAACAACCGGCGGGCCAAGTACTACACGTTGACTCGGGCTGGGCGGAAAGTATTGGAGACGGAAGCGGCGCAGTGGGAGCGGCTGGCTGCGGCGATTTCGACGATCGTGCGATGCGTTTGATCCATATCATCCGGCTAAGGCTTCGCTCGCTGTTCTTGCGCAGGACGGTGGAGCAGGAACTCGAGGAAGAGCTGCGGTATCACCTGGAGCGGGAGACGGAAGAAGGCGCGGACATCGAAAATTTCCAACAAAGGAAAGAGGAGTGCCGGGACATGCGGGGATGGAACGTGCTTGACAATCTGCTGCGGGACACGCGCTACGCGATCCGGCAGTTGCGCAAGAATCCGGGCTTTTCCTTGACCGCGATCGTTACGCTGGCGCTGGGAATGTGCGCGAGCGTGGCGATTTTCGCGTTTGTGGATGCGGCCCTTCTCAAGCCGCTGCCGTACCAAAATCCGGGGCGGCTGGTTGGCGTATTTGAAGCCTCATTGGGGGAAACGCGAAATAATCTTTCGTATCTCGATTACCGGGACTGGAAAAAACTGAACACGGTGTTCCGTTCGCTGGACGTATACCAGCGCAACGGGTTCCTGCTCAGCACTGCGACGGGCATCGAACCGACCCGCGGGGCGCGCGTAAGCGACGGTTTTTTTAGAACGCTCGGTGTGACTCCAATGTTAGGGCGCGATTTTTATCCGGGCGAGGATCTGCCGGGAGCGCAGCGCACAGTGGTGCTGAGCTACGGCGCCTGGCAGACGCGGTACGGCGGACGGCGCGACGTACTGGGGAAAGCGATTACGCTGGATGGCGATCCGGTGGTCATTATTGGCGTGCTGCCGCGAGAGTTTCATTTCGCTCCGGCGGGCACGCCGGAATTTTGGGGCGTTGTGAACGGCACGGGCGTCTGCGAAAAACGGCGAAGCTGCCACAACCTGGACGGCGTCGCGCGCCTGGCGGATGGCGTCACCGAGCAGGTGGCGCTGGCGAATGTGACGTCGATCGCTCAGCAACTGGAGAAGCAGTACCCCGATTCGAATCACGACCGGGGCGCAGCGCTTACTCCTCTGAGCGAAGTGATTGTTGGAAACATCCGCCCTATTCTGCTGGCGCTGCTGGGAGGCGCGGGACTGCTGCTGCTGATCGCCAGCGTGAATGTGGCGAGTCTGCTGCTGGTGAGAGCGGAGAACCGGAGGAAGGAGATGGCGGTCCGCAGCTCGCTAGGCGCGTCGCGCGGACGCATGGTCAGCCAGTTTGTGACAGAAGGGGTGGTACTGGTGATTTCAGGAAGCATCATCGGACTGGCGTGCGCGTCGTGGGTGATGCAATTACTGACGGCGCTGGTGCCGGCAAACATGATGGTGAGGATGCCGTTCCTGCAGGGCCTGGGGTTGCACGGCCGGGTGCTGGGTTTTGCCGGCATTATCGGACTGCTGGCGGCGATGCTGTTTTCGGTAACGCCCGCATTCCATCTTTCGTTGTCCACGATGCGGGAAGGTCTGACGGAAGGTAGCCGCGGCTCGGCGGGAAATGCGTGGCGACGGCTGGGATCGAAACTCGTGGTGGTGGAATTGGCCACGACGATGGTGCTGTTGGCGTGCGCTGGGCTGCTAGGCAAGAGCCTGTACCTGCTGCTTCGAGTAGACCTCGGGTTGCAGCCGGAACATCTGGTGACCCTGCAAGTAGCCACGACGGATGCCAAGTATGAAAAGCACCCACTGGCGATCGCGTTGGAGCGGGAATTGATGAGCGGCATCAGGAACCTGCCGGGCGTGCGGTCAGCCGGCATCGCCAATGAGGGTCTGCCTTTGGACGGCAACGGGAATACATGCTGGTTTTGGGTGGCGGGCCGGCCCTGGCACGGAGAGCACTACGATGCGCCCGAGCGCGACGTAAGCACTGATTACTTCACCACGCTGGGCGCGCGGCTGCTGCGCGGCCGCTTCTTCACCGAGGGGGAGGATGGCACGAAGCCTCGCGTGGCGATCATCAATCGCGCGCTGGCGAGGCAATACTTTCCCAATGAAGATGCGGTCGGCAAGCAGCTTTCCTATTTCTCGGAGCCGCCGGTATTGCTGGAAATCGTTGGGATCGTGGAAGACGTGCGGGAAGGGTCGTTGGATGAGCCGATTCCGCCGGTATTGTATCTGCCGTTCAACCAAAGCCCGTCGAGCGGCTTTGGTCTGGTGGTGCGGACATCGCAGGCGGAACAAACGATTTTGCCGGCGCTAACCGCGGCGATTCATCAGATCGACCCGGGGATTGTGACCTTTGGCGGAGCGACGATGGGCGAGAAGATTCATGACTCGCAATCGGCCTACATGCACCGGTCGGAGGCGTGGCTGGTGGGAGGCTTCGCGGGGCTGGCGTTGCTGCTGAGCGTAGTTGGTCTTTACGGCGTGGTTGCTTATTCGGTCAGCCAGCGGACGCGCGAGATCGGAGTGCGGATGGCGCTGGGGGCACAGCCACGCGCGGTGTATGGGCTGGTCTTGAAGGAGGCTTTGTGGTTGAGCGCTGCAGGCGTTTTGATTGGGCTGTTGTGTTCGGTGGGGGCGGCGACCTTGATTCGCGGGCTGTTGTTTGGAGTGCGATCGTGGGACGTGTCGACGTTAGCGGCGGTGGCCGGCGTGCTCGGTATTGCGGCGTTGCTGGCTAGCTACTTACCGGCGAGAAGGGCGGCGGCGGTAAATCCTGTGGAGGCTTTGCGGGCGGAGTAGCGGGGAGGAATCCAGGAGCCAGAATCCAGGAACCAGAAGCGATGCGTTGGATACACATCATCCGGTTGCGGCTTCGGTCGCTGTTTTTGCGCAGGACGGTGGAGCAGGAGCTGGAGGAGGAGCTGCGGTATCACCTGGAGCGGGACGTGGAAGCCGGCACAACCGGCCGGACCATCGAAGATTTCCAACAGCGCAAGGAGGAATGCCGCGATATGCGGAGATTGAATATCGTTGACAACCTATTGCGGGATACGCGATTCGCGATCCGGCAGTTGCGGAAGAATCCGGGCTTCACGTTGACGGCCATGGTTACGCTGGCGATGGGCATGTGCGCGAGCGTCGCGATTTTCGCCTTTGTGGATGCGGCGTTGCTGAAGCCGTTGCCCTATCGGGATCCGTCGCGGCTGGTTGGCGTCTTCGGAAGTATCCCACTGTTTCCGCGAAGCGACCTTTCATATCTCGATTACCTGGACTGGAAAAAGCAGAACAAGGTATTCGGTTCGCTGGATTTGTACCAGGCTGCTCCATTCACGCTGAGCACGCCAGACGGTCCGCGGCCGGCCGCCGGGGCCCGCGTGACGGATGGATTCTTCCGCACACTGGGCATTGCTCCGGTGTTGGGGCGCGATTTCTATCCGGGTGAATACCTGCCGGGACCGCAACGTACGGTGTTGCTCAGCTATGGCGCCTGGCAGCAGCGATACGGCGGACGGCGGGATATCTTGGGCGAGACCGTTACCTTGAGCGGCGCTCCGTACATCATCATCGGTGTCTTACCGCAGGAGTTTCACTTCTCTCCCGTGGAGCCGGTTGAGTTCTGGGCCGGAGTGGATAGCACGGGTTACTGCGAGACGAAGCGAAGCTGTCACAATCTGTTTGCAATCGCGCGCCTGCGGGATGGTATGTCCGTGCAGGCGGCATCGGCAAACCTGAAGTCGATCGCGCAACAATTGGCGCAGCAGTATCCCGATACGAATCGCGATCAAGGTGCGGCGGTCGCGGCGCTCGGTGACGTGATTGTCGGCGATGTCCGTCCCATATTGCTGGCGCTGCTGGGCGGCGCCGGACTGTTGCTGTTGATTGCAAGCGTGAATGTGGCGAGTCTCTTGCTGGTTCGTTCCGAGAGCCGGAGGCGGGAGATCGCGGTGCGCAGTTCGCTGGGGGCGTCAGCGGGCCGCATCATGCATCAGTTCGTCACGGAGGGATTGGTGTTGGTGGTTTCCGGCAGTGCCGCCGGCCTGGCGTTGGCTTCCTGGGTCATGCGAGTCCTCCTCGGTTTGATCCCGCCGGACTTTACCGGACACCTGACTTTCCTGCGTGGCTTGGGATTGCATGGCCGCGTGTGGGCGTTTGCGGGACTGATTTCGCTGTTTGCCGCAGTGTTGTTTGCGGTTACTCCGGCGCTGCATTTTTCCCTGTCGAAAATGCGGGAAGGGTTGGCTGAGGGCAGCCGCGGTTCGGCGGGAAACACATGGCGGCGGCTGGGCTCGAAACTGGTGGTGTTGGAACTGGCCACGGCCATGGTGCTGTTGGTGGGCGCGGGGTTGCTGGGTCAGAGTCTCTACCGTTTGCTGCATGTGGGGCTTGGATTTCAACCGGAGCATCTACTCGTGATGGGTGTGGCGGCGCCGGGGGCTCACTACCCAAGGGACGCGCAGGCGATCGCATTGGCGCGGCAGGTGGTGAGTCGGATCGAAGGCTTGCCGGGCGTGAAATCAGCCGGTTTTGCCCGGCGCGGTCTGCCCGTGGGGAATAATGGGAACACGATTTGGTTCCACGTGGTGGGCCGGCCCTGGCATGGCGAGCACAATGAAACCGCGTCGCGCGATGTGAGCGCCGGTTACTTCCAAACGCTGGGGGCGAAACTCTCGCGTGGACGCTATTTCGGCGATGAGGAAGACGGCTTGAAGCCGGGCGTGGCGATTGTCAACCAGGCGTTCGTCGAGAAGTACTTCCCGGGTGAAGGCGCGATTGGTAAGCAGCTTGCTTATTTCAGCTCGCCTCGCGTCACTCAAATTGTGGGAATCGTGGAAGACATCCGGGAGGGTCCGTTGGATGAAGCGATCCCGCCGATCCTGTACACGCCCTTTAATCAGAGCCCGGCGAACTCCTTCTCGGTCGTGGTGCGGGCGTGGCAGGCGGAGCGGCCGCTGCTGCCGATGGTAGCGGCCACGATCCATGAGATCGATCCCGACATCGTGACGAATGGCGGAATCACGATGAGCGATAGAATCAGCGATTCGCAATCGGCATATCTGCACCGGTCGTCGGCGTGGCTGGTGGGAGGTTTCGCGGTGCTCGCATTGCTGCTCAGTGTGGTGGGACTCTACGGAGTGGTAGCGTATTCGGTGAGCCAGAGAACGCGAGAGATCGGGGTAAGGATGGCGCTGGGTGCGCAGCCTGGTGCGGTGTATGGGTTGATTCTGAAAGAGGCTGTGTGGTTGAGCGGCGCCGGTATTGTTATTGGGCTGGTATGTTCGGTGGCGGCTGCGACGCTGATCCGTGGGCTGTTGTTTGGGGTTCGCTCGTGGGATGTGTCGACGCTGGTTGCAGTCGCGGGAGTGCTCGGTGTGTCGGCTTTGGTGGCGAGCTACATTCCGGCGCGGCGGGCGGCGTCGGTGAATCCGGTTGACGCGCTGAGGGCCGAGTAGGGCTAACGAATCAGATGGCGCTTTGGGAGAGCAGGTAGTCGACCACGCGATCGAAGGGGTCGAACCCGAAGGCTTGGGCGATAGGGGCGCGGAGGTTGGAGTTGGCGTTGATGTCGTAGAAGACGCGTTGGCCGTCTTTTGTTTCGAGGTATTCGATGCCGCCGACATCCAGGCCGCCGGCGGCCATCAGTTTCTTGCCGGCTTCGACGGCTTCGGCGGGGACCTGCGGATAGGGATGAAATTCCACCGGCTTCGCCGGTTTTGCCGTGGGCACTTCGCAATGGGACGCACCGCCGTCCGCGGGATTGCACACCTCCGAGGGGCACAAGTTGAAAGCGCCGTGCGAAACGACGCGCATGGCATAGAGCAAGTCGCCGCCGAGGAATTCCATCCGCACGATTCCTTGCGGTGGATCGACTTCAAAATATTCCTGGAGCAGCAGGAGATTGTCGGGGAGCCAGAGATCGGGCTGGTCGCGCAGGAGGCGGACCAACTCCTCGGCGGAGTGGAGCAGGTACATGCGCGCGCCGCTGCCGCCTTGTTCCGGCTTGAGTAGAGCGGGCCAGAGATCGCCCCACTGGGCTCGCGCGGCTTCCACTTGATTGAAGGCCAGTGTTCGCGGGTGCGGGATGCCCAGGCGCTTCATTAGAGCTGCCTGCATGGACTTGCTGAGCTCGAGCGAGAAGGCTCGCGATCCGTTGAGAACGCGTGCGCCCCCGAGTTCGAGCGTGCGGATGAGCGAAAGCGCGAATGGCACGGCACGCGTGTTGCCGCGAACGTAGGCGCTAGGGCTGGCCTGGTTGAAGAAGAGCGGGGCTTGGGGTACACAATCGGGATCGAAGGCGGCCGTCTTGAGATCGAGTTTTCCGTAGGGGATTTGGCGGCGGTCGAGGGCGGAGAAGAGGGGCTTCTGCCAGTCGGGATGTTCGTAGAGGATGACGAAACGGGGAATCAATTCAGTATCAGTATAAGCGGGGAGGAGGGTAACAAAGAGTTTACAAATCCGTCACCGTTAATGGCGCAACCTTTTCGGAGTGACGCGGGTCAACAGTCAGCGCGACTATGCGCGCACGTCATTTCATGGAGAAAAGGAGAAACGAAAGATGAAGCGATTTGGTCTTCTTACGGTTGGGCTGGCGATTGCGTTGTCGGGCGTGACAGCATCGTTGGCGTTTGGCGACGACGACAACAACGGGAATCCGCAAGCGATTCCGTTTACCTTCGTGGGGACGGCGGCCGGATGCACACCGGGTGCGGCGGGGTCGAACATCGTAACGTCGGCGTGGCTGACGGGGCTGGGTCTGCCGGACGATGGCAGTTCCAACACCGCGCCCACAAACCGGGATCCACACTTCGGGTTGCTGTTATCGAAGAACGGGCTCACCACCGATTGTTCGGCGGCCGGCGCCACCATCAACGGTGTCAAAGGTCAGGTGGTCACGGAGTTGGGATTCGACATTCGGAACGGCACGCACTGCGGGGCGGGCGCGCCGCGGTTCAACCTGGTGACCGACGACAACGTATTTCACTTCATGGGCGGGTGCTCGAACGGCACGGCGACGCCAGCGCCGCAGCATCCGGCGGAGTGGACGCGGATACGGATCAATCCAACGAATCCGGCGCAGGCGTTTCCACCGGTCGCGGCGGGCGCGAAGATCAAGAGCTTGTCGATCATCTTCGATGAGGGCACGGACACGCCGACGGTTCAAGACCCCATGGGCGTAGGGCTCGCGGTGATCGACAACATCGACGTGAACGGCCACCTGATTACGGCGCGGGGCAACGGCGATGACAAGGGTAACGGCAACGGTGAAGACAACGGCAAGGGCGATCACTAAGCGAGCGTGAGCCGAAAGCGCCTGCCGATACCGCGCAGGCGCTCCATCGGCTCGTTAGCAAAGACCAGGCGCAAATAGCGGGCGGCGTCCGCGCTCCCCCAACCGGACAGCGGGGTCGCGGCGATCTTCGCTTTTTCGAAGAGGCGTTCCGACAGGGCGCCAGCGGTGGTTCCCAGTTTCTCCGCATCGATCAATAAAGACCAACCGCCCGCGGGACGCATGACTGGCAGTCCTTCCAGTTCCGCGAGGAGGCAATCGCGGCGGGCTTCCCAGATGGCGGTGGCGTCGCGGACATCGGCGTCGCCCAGCTCGAGCGCAACGGCGGCGGCCTGCTGTGCGATGCCGACAGGGACCACCACGTTACTGATAGTGACCAGGGCGAGATCGGGTACGAGGCGCTCCGGCGCGACGATCCAGCCTACGCGCCAGCCGATCATGCGGAGTTCCTTCGACGCCGAGCCGACAGTGATGACGCGATCGGCGATGCCGGGGAGTGACGCGGGATGGATGACGGGGCGGCCGTCGAAGAGGATTCGTTCCATGGCTGCGTCGTAGATGAGCCAGAGCCCGCGATCGCGGACCACGGCGGCGATGGCTTCCCAATCGGCGCGGGTCAAATAAGCGCCGGAAGGCATCGAGGGACTCATCAGCAGGAAGGCGCGTGTTTTTTCCGATACTGCTTGTTGCAATGCGTCGCGATCGAGCGCCCACTCACGGCCGCTCTTGAGCAGGGGAACCAGCTTGGGTACGCCGCCGGCCAGTCGGACGCGATTCAGGAGCCCGATGTAGATGGGATCGGTGAGGATCACTTCGTCGCCCGGTTCGATGATGGCGAGGAGCACGTTGAGGATGCCGGAGAGTCCACCGGCGGAGATCAGGACGTTGCGGCCGGGATCATACGGCACGCCGGAGAGGCGTGAGACGTGAGCGGCGACGGCTTGGCGCAGATGCTGCTGGCCGGTGAAGGGGAGATAGCTGTTGTTACGGTCGTCAGCGATTGCGGCGGCAGTGGCGGCGATCACGGAAGGATGCGGGGGCACGTCGGTGTCGAGATTTTCGAGGCGAAGGATATCGGGGTCGGACGCGGAATCGGCGCGGTTGCCGGCTTGATCGACACCAATGCCGGACATTCGGGTGAGGCGCGATGGCCTTGGACGCTCAGTGGACTGTCGTGGAGTTTTGCTATCGGCCATCGTCGTGTCTGCTTCCCCATATTCTAACGGCGGTCGTGCCAGCTCAAGCTCAATGCTGTTAAGTTTTCTGGTCTGTTGGCAAATCAAACATTTCACAGTGCCAATGTTGGTGACTGAAATATCAGATGCGGCTATCCACCCACAGGCTAAAGCCAGGCTTTAGCCTGTGAGCGCGCTAGAACATGGGCTGTCGAGTCACATCGGGCTCGATCCTGCGAATCACAGGTTAGCGCCTGCCACCTAACTCGTCAGGCTCAGCACCAACTCTTCCATCACCACCCGATCGTCGGGACGCGTGTCTCGCAGCGCTTTATCCGCCCAGAAGACTTTCTCGATCGCCCGGCCGAGTTTCTCCGCGGGGAATGCGTTGACGGTTTGCTGCACTTGATTGGCGCGGTCGCCCCACATCCGAATCCCTTGCTTTGTGAAATATGCCTGAATCTGCGAGGAACTGCGCAGTCCGGATTCGTGCGCCACCATCGCCAACCGGAACTGCGTGGCCAGGAACGTGAGCGCCAGCGGCAAATACTCGCCTTCGCGCAGCAATGTGTCCAGACTATCCAGCGAACGTTTGCGGTCGCCGCGGCCGAGCGCCGCCACCAACGCGAAAACGGTGGAAGCCTGGGCGTTAGGAACCAGTCGCAGAATATCGTCTGCCGTGACCTTGCGATCGGCGCCCACGTACAGGCGCAGTTTCTCAATTTCGTTGACAATTCGCCCGGCATCTCCGCCGAGCGAATCCACCAGCAGGCCCATCTCAGCAAGTCCGATCTGGATTCCTGCCTCTTTGGCGGCGTCTTGCGCCAGGCGGCGCGCCGACTCCACGGTGTACGGCCGGAATTCCACTACCTCGGGAATCGCCGCGAAGAATTTTTGCACGCGGTCGATTTTCGCTCGATCTTCACCATCGAAATCGAAGCGGCTGGATTCGAACACCAGCACGGTTCCTGGCGTGGGATCGCGGACGTATTCGGTCAACTCGCCGGCGCCTGGAATATCGTCCTGGCTGGCGCGGCCGCGCGGCAGCACCGCTTCGGCGCTGGACACCCAAATCACCCGATTCGGCGCGAACAGCGAGAGCGAACGCGCGTCATCGATGACGGCGGCGAGCGAGGTCTCCGAGAGGTCGTGTCGCGCCAGACCATTCTCGCGATCTTCGGGCGCCAGCACCTTCTCCACCAGGGCCCTCCGGCAGACACCCAGTTGATAAAATTCCGGCCCGATAAACAAGTAGACTGGCGCGGGCGGACCTTTCCGCATGCGCTGCAAAAACTGCTCTGGGCTCAAAAGCCCTCCAGGATCGCGGTGACCACGTCGCGGGCGACATCGCGGCTCAGGCGCTCCAGGCCGGCGTCGCTTTCGTCAAAATAAGCCGTCGTGCTGGTCGTGCTTATTTCGTAGCGCTGGCGAAAATCGAAACTCGGGCGCGTAAACAGCACCTTGCCGGTGGCGCGCTCCACCAGGCTCACTTGCATGGTGACGATGACCTGCAGTCCGGCGGCACGCCCTGTTACCTGATCGATGGTGGTGGGATAAGCGAAGTAGCTGATTACCGCTCCGCGCAGAATCGCGTCGGCGGCGTTTTGATCGTTGATGACCTGGTAGCGAGTTCGGGCGATGAACTCGTGGCTGATGGCTTGCGGCAGGTGATCGGTCAGTTTGTAGCGCGTGGTGATGTTGCCGAAAGCGGGAATGGCGATGGTGTGGACGGTTTTCGGCACCAGGTCGGCTTTACCTGCGACGTGATAACCGCAGGACGCCGAGAGGGCGCACACCATTGCGGCGCACACACCGATACGCGTTTTTCTATTTGAGGAATTCACGAGCTACCTCCAAAGCATTCTCCGCCGCCAGGCGCAGGTTGTCCGCCACAATCCAAAACCACATGGCGCGTGGATGATTGCGGTCGGACGAAATTCCACCGACCGTGATTCCGTCTTGTCCCGCCACGCCGACGTTAGTGGGCGGCTCCTCGTCCTTGGTCCTCACGTCGATTCTGCGGCCGGCCTTCAGCGCTTCCACGATCGCTTCCGTTCCCGGATTTTTCTCGAACTCAACCCAAGCCGAAATGCTGTAGCCGTGGAAAACCGGCGCTTGGATCAGCCGCAGCGACGGCATGGGCACGGAGCCACTTGCTGCGAGCAGGCTGGCCAGATGACGATCGATCTTGAGTTCGATGCTTTCGAGCGAATGCGGTGCGTCGGCGCCGTACTGCGACAGCATATTGAAACTGACCTGCGCGTCGAAGATCGCCTTGGGTAGCGGCTTGAAC
The DNA here is from genome assembly GCA_035632375.1 of Bryobacteraceae bacterium. Lineage (GTDB taxonomy): Bacteria > Acidobacteriota > Terriglobia > Bryobacterales > Bryobacteraceae > Palsa-89. The sequence continues at coordinate 55,361 of DASQGY010000290.1, forward strand.
GAAAGCAGGCTGACGGCTTGCTTTTGCAATTCCTCGATACCCGCCTGGCCGCGCTCACTCACCGGCTCGAAAATCTCCACCACACTCCGCGAAATCGTTCCCGCTTGGCGAAGCTGCGTGAGGAACAAGGCCAGCGCGGTTGCCGCTGGATGCGCTATTTCGTAGATCGCTCCCGTGGTCTGAAATCCCGGCGGTTCCACCATCGGGGCGCGGAGCCGCGTCTCCGGATTGTCCTCCAGGCCGCCGTTCAGGTCGATCACCGCCGGAGCTGGGCTGACATTACGGATTCGTTCGAACGCTTTCCGGCTCGATTCCGGCGAGCCGGCCAGAACTAAGATCCGTGCGGAACCGAGATCGGCCATCTGCAGCGCCTGGATGACAATGGGCTCGTCCTCGGACCGCGAAAGGATAGCGGTGTCGTCGCTCTCATCGGCGGCAATGAGCTGGACGCTGGCGGGAAGGCCGCTCGATTCCAGCAGATCGTGAACCTCTTTGCCCAGCAGAGACTCGCCACCCATAATGGCCACAATCGACTTCTGCGCGCTGCGGTGCGAATGCATCTAACTCACCTGATGCTCCGGATGCGGCCGCGGCGGATGCGGACGAAAACGCCGGCGGATGATTCCACCAGCGCGAATCAGGATGCCGGTGGAGACGTAGAGCGTGGAGATGGCCAGCAGGACCGGCTGCGGGAACATCCAGATCAGATAGATCAACGCCCCAAACAGGATCACGGTCAGCGGCGATCGTGGTCCGGTCAGGTTGATCTCTTTGAAGCTGGGATAGCGCCAGGTGCTCACCATCAGGAACGAAAGCAGGGCCAGCAGTGCGAGCCAGAAAGCGGAAAGCATCCACCACTGCAGCGGCACGCTGTCGCAGGCGAATACCACTGCCGCAACCAGCGCCGCCCCGGCAGGAATCGGTAAACCGACAAAATATTTGCGGTCAGCCCGCCCTGGATTCTTGGGAATCGGATTGGTCTGCACATTGAAGCGGGCTAAACGCGCCGCGCCACAGAGCAGGAACAGGAAGGCGATGAAGTACCCGGCGCGATGGTCCAGCAGGAATCCGCCCGGCGTCACGAAATGCACGCCCCAGCAGTAGGCCAGAATCGCCGGAGCGATTCCGAAGGCGATGACATCGGCTAGCGAATCCAGCTCGCGGCCAAAATCGCTCACCGTGTTGGTCATGCGCGCGATTCTGCCGTCCAGTCCGTCCAGCACCACGGCAACGCCAATGGCTTTCGCCGCGACTTCGAAATGCGGATTGCTGCCCAGTTGCCCGCCCGCGCTGAACAACGCACCTTCAATGGCCCGCAGAATGGCGATAAAACCCAGGAAAATGTTGCCCGCCGTGAACAGCGTCGGCAGCGCGTACGCAGCCCGGCGCGGCCGCCTGTTTGGCGATCGCGGATCGAAGAACCTTTGCTTGAGACTGAGCTTCGGCATCAGGCCGCTCTCCGCCGCGCCAGAATGCTGCTTCCGCCGGCCACGCGCTGGCCGGTTTGCACCGCGATCTCCCACTCGGGTCCAAGAAACACATCGACGCGCGAACCAAATTTGATCAGGCCCACGCGCTCCCCCTTGGCCACCTGGTCGCCGAGCTTTTTATAGAACACGATGCGGCGCGCGATCAGGCCGGCGATCTGCGAGAAGGTGACGGATGTGCCCGCACTTTCGATAGTCACGATATTGCGCTCGTTCTCGGAGCTGGCTACTTCGCGGCTGGCCACCAGGAACTGGCCCTTCTTGTAATCCACGTTGGTGATTCTGCCTTCAATGGGCGCGCGGTTCACATGCACGTCGAAAACGTTCAGGAAAATGCTGATGCGCGTGGATGCACCGCCGTCTGTGCGGATGCCCACCACTTTGCCGTCCGCCGGCGAGACGGCCACCGCGCCATCGGGAATCGCGCGATCCGGGTCGCGGAAAAAATAAAGGCAAAACAAGGCCAGTAAGAAGAGCGGTACACCGAACACGGGCCGGCTGAGGTACCAGACTGCGGCGCCTCCGGCGGTGAGAGCGAGAGCGTAGTAGATCCCGTCGATCACCATGGTTGTGTCTCCATTGTCGCAAACCTGGACGAACGTCCCGGTTCAGAGCGCCTGCGAGTCAAAAGGCTCGCTGTCGTTTCAGGCTCGCTCTTGATAGGTGCCTTCGCTGGTACTCACGCGGATCTTCTCGCCCTCGCCGATGAACGCCGGAACGTTCACCACCAGTCCGGTTTCGAGCTTCGCCGGCTTGGTCACATTCGAAACGGACGCGCCTTTGAGACCCGGCTCGGTTTCGATCACCTTCAGATCGACGGTAGGCGGCAACTCCACGCTGATAGGCTTGCCTTCGTAGAACTCGATGTTGACCTTGAGCTGAGGCACCAGGTAATCCACGGCGTCGCCGAGGATCTCGCGCGTCAGGTGCATCTGCTCGAAGTTCTCGGTGTTCATGAAATAGTAATACTCGCCGTCGTCGTACAAGTACTCCATCTCGATCTCTTCAAGCGCGGCCCGCTCCACGCGGTCTTCAGACGAGAAGCGGTGTTCGGTCATGGACCCGCTGCGCAAGCTGCGCATCTTGACCTGGACGAATCCGCGTAGGTTGCCGGGCGTGCGGTGCTCCATTTTGAAGACGGAGTAAAGTTCGTTGTTGAACTTGATAACCATGCCCGGACGTAGCTGTGTCGATGTAATCATGTGAGTCTGGCGCCTTCCGTGAGCTCCGCGAGTGGGCCGGAGTGGGGAGAATGCGTGAACCTTCAGTCTATCAATTTGGCCGGCGTGTCCGCTTGACTTGATATAATGGGTCAGTCCGTGGCGCTATCGTCTAACGGTTAGGACGGAGCCCTCTCAAGGCTTAAATACGGGTTCGATTCCCGTTAGCGCTACCAATTCCTCAAACACTTACGGGCTTTGCGCTGTGACGCGCTGTGACGCGCAACGCGACAGCCGAATGTCCTGGAACAACCCCACCTGATGCCACCTCAAATCGCGAGGCGGCTACAACCTTGTCGGGCTGTTAACCGAAGGGGTTGTAGGTTCGAGTCCTACCTGAGGAGCCAAAACAACCCGCCTGTTTTCAACGACCGTCTAGATTAACACGCCAGATACCGCGTCCTGCTCCAAGCTGGCGCCCCAATCGCGAATTACCCGTCCTTACCCGAATTTCCTATTCCTTGACCCTTGAGGTACCCCCAGTTTCCCCCCAAGTGCTCCCGAAAGCGCCCGATCCCTGGGGCAGCGTTCTCGCGTGGGCGACAATATCTCTCGCTCTCCCAAGATCTTCGGTGAAGTGGTTGTTCGCAGTGCGAAGCATAAGCGCGGTTCGCCATCCCGATTAGGCGCCTCGCACGTCGATCCCTTTCAAGCCGTCAAAGAACTTTCGTAATTGAGTTCTGACGGAGTTGCGCCGGCGGTTCTTGCTGGACGCCCAAAACCTTTGGAATTGTAAGTGTCGGCTTCGGTGCTTGAAAAACGTCGATGGATCGAGGAGCAACATCCGGGTACGACTTGGCGAAGCTCTTCACCGACGGATCTTTCAACGGAACAATGGCGATGGAGCTATAGGATGGCGAAAAGTAGCGTGGTCCGCGGTCGAGCGCCGGCAATGGCCGTTTGTCCTTGAGCGAGATCACGGTGTGCGCCGGCGCCACGCCGATGGGAATGTCGGTACCGATTTCTTCCATGGTCAGCCGCGGTTCCTGTTTCACTGCGTGTTCGGAGAAGTAACCCGGACAGTAGCGCAGCGAAACGCCGTTCTCCTTGACCTCGCGGAGCCTGGGCCAGGGAAGCGGCGGCGAACAGCAATACAAGGCCAACGGCACAGCGGCTGGAGAAAGGCGTTTGCATGGCGGGTTTCAGTATGCAACACGCGTGAGGCGTCCGGCAATGTTGGCCGAATGGCTGCCGATTCGCCATACTGGCGGCCTTCTACGCCGCGAGGTTCGTAGGGCTTATGAACTGCCATTGAGAGGGCGTGAACGCCGTAGCTAAACCGACCTGCACAATTTTGGGATTCCTGGTGTCACGTGAATCGCTTCGCCACTGCGAACTGTCAAACCCGCGCTCCCGGCCGTGTGCAAACGCGAGCAATTAGCTATTTCAATGGCACGCTAGACAATACGCCCGGCGGAGTCTCAGTGGAAGGATCCTGCACGTATCGACGGCCAATTGCATTCGTCAGGAGAGTCTGAAACGTCGCAAAACCGACGTCGAAACTCGCGCCTGGCTTGCTGCCGCCGGGAATCATAAGCTGCGCGGTTTCCGGTGGCACTTCGATCGTTAGCGGCGTCAGGTTACGCAACTGGGCTAGACTCTGTGCGGTGTAGTAGACGCGAACCAGAAACTCTCCCGAGTCCGTCGACTGCCGCAGCTCGAACACGAGTGCTCCACCTGGCGTGCTAAAGTCCGGCTGATAACTGGGCAGTTGCCAATGCAGCTTAAGAAGGCCGGCCAATCCATCTAGGTAGGCGTCGGAGCTAATTACCACGAGCACCTTGGCTGTGGGGGCACTAAATGCGCCGGAAATGGCTTCGCCAATCACCGCTTGTTTCATCGAACGAAGCACGTGGGCGGCCGCATTCGAGCTTTGCACTTGGTCCACATAGGGCGTCCTCATCGCGATATTCAGGGAGAGTACTGCGAGCCGCAGTTGTTGGGAGAGGGCTTCTGGGGAGAGTTCGCCCCAGGCAACGTCGGAGGGCGCCAAGTTGGCCGCGTATGCCATCACAAACGGATCGGCCGCGCTTTCGGTAGCGGCAAGTCCACCGAGATCCACAACATTTCCCGTGTATATCACGCCTGTTGTCGCGTCCAAAGGAATTGGTTGCGCGGTCGGGTCGGTGACGTTGGGCGGCTTGGCAGGCGGCGGCTGCACTCCGTTCTGATAGTTGTAAAGCACGCTACGAACCAGAGAAAATTCCGCGCTGTAAGCCGATGCCAACGCTGTCCCACTGCCGTAGATTTCTTGAGCTTCGTTTGCGGCGCGAACAGGGTCGACGATGGCCACATTCGCCAATATGGGATCGAAAACCGGATCAGGGTAACCCAGCGCATACGAGTGTACCGGCACCGTAACACCAGGGAAGAGCCCATTTCCAAACATCGTGGCCGTGAGATTGGAGCGCTGAATGGAATTGGCGCGGAAGTAGGAGGACGCCATATCCGTGGCGGTATTGCCTGTCAGCAGGCCTTCGGCGAGCAGATAATCGCGAAAATAAGAGCCGAGCAGGACTTCGGCCTGCTGCCCGTGCACCGTCAGGTAGCCGGTCGAGACGCCGAACTCGGGATACGCCCGCGGTGAATACTGTGCGTATTGCTCCGGTGTCGGTGTTGGCGCGCGTACGCCATGACGGCCAAAGATGATGATCTGCTTCAGAACCGTGTTGTCGTTGGTGAACGTCTGCGCCGAGACGGGACCCGCGATCGCGATAAGAAACAGTAAGCCTGGGATGATGCAGGTACATTTGAAGTGTCGCATATCTCTTATACAGTGGACGCGGCATCTTTTATATCTCATAGCACGCAGCAATATTTTTGGCAAATAGTGTTGCTGTCATTGCGGATTGGTGCTGGCGCGAAGTGTGGCTCCTGCCAAAATGGAAGTCTTTCCAGCCGACGCCTTCCTGAAACGGCACACCGAAGAGGTGCCATCCCGGATTGATCGTGCCGGAGAAGGATGTGGAGTAACTATAAGGTTTGCCCCTGGAGCACCAGGTTGGTAGGGACCGGCAAGTAAACCCAGTAGGCACCGCCCAGGCCGGCGGGCGCCTGATTGCCGGGCACCCAGCTTTGGGTGTAGGGGTTCCACGCGAAAAACAGGGGATAATCCGCGGGTAGTCCCTGGAACTGGCCCTGGGCCACTGTTTGTCCGGTGTTGAGGGCGCCGAGATGAGGCTGACTCCGGCCGGCAGGCTGAGCGTGAAATACTGCGGCGGCATAGTCGATGTGGTCTGCGCGGTGGCCTCGAAGCCCGAGGTGATCATGGCGATAACCACAATCGGTATATAGAGATAAAGCTGTTTCATGGGTCCTTCCTTTTCAAGACGCGGTTCGCTAAGTTGCGCAACGCTTGGCTTCGTTTCGCAATTGGCTAGTTGTTGAGATCGGCGTACCTGGGATCGATCTCGTGCTGGGCCATCCGCACAAAAGTGCCCAAAGGGCGGTCGAAGGTGGCATTCAGGACGCTGCAACCGGGAATGAAAACGGGAATGTTGGCCGGCGGAGCGGTGAGTGTCCGTGGAGTGCGCGTGACGCACCGGGCAGGATAGAGTTTCATGTATGAATGTTGGTCCCCGGCATGCGAATAAGTTCTCACGCAAATGCCGGGCCGATGGATGCCGCCGCTTGCGCGCCGCCGGCCAGTGATGATTCTCTTCGCCCACAGGCACCGGGCGCGTGTTCGCCCCGAGGGCTAGAGCGGGGGCAATTTCCGAAACGCGGCAGCGATCAGCGCGCGCCCACGGCCCACGACCGCGCTGTGACTGCGCTGTGACCTCGGCGGTCCGTGGCGGTATTTCGGGAACATCCCAAATACCAGCCGAACTGAAAACACAACCACTTAGACTCAACTGGACTGGGCTGAAATGGCAGCCCTCGGGTTCGATTCCCGTTAGCGCTACCAATTCCTCACGGCGAAGAGCGTACAAGAGGTTCACGGCGCATCTCGCTATTTGGTGCGACCGCGCAGTATCATACTGTAGTAGGATACTTTGTATGCCGCGCGGCAACCCGTCACCGAAGCTGGCCATTACTATAGACCCTGACATTCACGAACACATCCTTGCGGCGGCCGCTCGCGACGGGATGAGCGTCTCTGCCTGGATCACCGCTGCGGCGCGCGAAGCACTGCATCGGCGGGCTGGTTTGGCAGCGGTCGCGCGGTGGGAAAAGCAGCACGGACGCTTCACCGCGGAAGAGATGAATGAAGCTCGCCGCAGCGTGCGGGCGCAGCTCCGAACATCGCGAACGGTCCGGCGTCCGGCATGAGCAACGTCGTTTACGACGCCGCCGTTCTCTTGGCCGCCGATAGAAACGAGCGGCGAGCGTGGGCTGAACACAAAGCCCGTTTGGAACTTGGCGTTGTTCCATTGGTTCCCGCGCCGGTGGTCGTCCAGGTCAGCCGGTCCCCGCAACAGTCCCAACTCCGGCGCTTCTTGACTGGGTGCGTGGTCCTGCCTCTTGGCGAGACCGAGGCGCACGAAGCCGGGCGACTGTTAGGCATGACCAAAACGGCGGATGTCGTCGGCGCCGTGGTGGTGACGATAGCCCTTCGGCAAAAAGCTACGATCCTCACAAGCGACCCAGACGACATAGAACGGCTCGTCAGGGCTTCTGGCCGTGAAGTCGCTGTCGTCGCTATCTGAGGTATAGCGAAGACGATCCGTCCAGAATACGTCGTCGACAAACGCGAAGTCCGCACACCGAAAACTGCCGCTCCGAGTGGATCGTCAATCAGGAAGTTGATCGCTGAGACACGAGCGAAGCGAATTTACAATCGGGCACGATTTCCCACTCGAAAAACCGTTTTGCCGGTGCCCACCGCGGTGACCGCACCGTGAACCCATATCTCTGGCTAGCACTGAACCGACAAGACTTAGGATCCGCAATGAAATAACCAGTCCAACCGGTCCCTTACGGTCGCGGCTCAGTTCAGTATGTCGTTTACTTGGAAGATGTTTCCGAGATGGAATGAGAAGGCCGGTCCCCGGCGGGATGCAATAATGCTCCCAATGGAAGCGCACTGGAAGTGCAGAAGGAGAACCGGCCATGAAGAA
>DASQGY010000291.1:0-4921 GCA_035632375.1 Bryobacteraceae bacterium
GTTGATGCAGCCGGCTGGCGCGGTGGTCTGGAGAGCGAGCAGGTGATTTTCGACGGCGGGGATGCGGCGGAGTCGCCAGGAGGTGTCAGCGAGTTCCTGGACGAGGATGTTTTCGGTGGCGCCTTTGGGTTGGTATTCGGCGAGGAGGTTTTGGACGTGGAGCTGGTAGGCGGCGAAATCCTCGGCGGGGAGGAAGGCGGTGGCGGCGGTGAGTCCGTGGGTGATGGCGTTTTGGGCGGAGTGGGCTTTGCCTTCGACGGTGCGAGGGCCGGTGGAGTGTTGGGAGTTGGCGCGGTTGATGCGGGTCCGGTGAGTGGCGGTGGCTGTGGCTGCGACAGATTGTGGATGCATTTTGGTGAGCTCCTTTTTGCTCGGGATGGTTGTAGCACGAGGGTTGGTACGATCGAGGGGTTGGGTGGCTGGAAGTTGTTGAGGGGGAAGGGAATGACGAGAAGACGAGGGCTGTGATCGAAGTCTGGTTAGAACAGACCGAGGACTCGCAACAATTGATTGACCCGTTCGTAAGCGTCTCGTGTCCGCATGGCGCGGGCGTCTGGGTCCTGGACGTCTTCGAAATCGGCGACAAACTTTGGGCCGCTGTGCTCCGGCGACGCGAACTTACCTGCTATCTTCTGGAGGCCCTCTTGAACTAGACGGTTGAGCAAGTGAGGCCGGAATTCCTCGGCAAGCGCGTGGAGGCCGCCGGGATAATTGGTGACTGTGAAGCAGATATCCCACGCGTCTTTTTCTTTCATCCTGTCGTGAAGCGCCATGGCTTTCATGACGAGGAACGCGACCACCGATGACACTCGGATGCGCGCATGGTCCTTTCCACCTTCTGGAAGTTCGCCCTCGATCTCGGTCTCGATGTAGAGGTCGAACGCGAGATCGCAGCCGCGGGCTTTGCGAGCGCGTCCTTCCTGCACGCGCTGGGTACGATGCTTGGGGCCGGTGCCTTCGTATTCGCCCGCCAGGAAGTCGACCTCCACTTTGATTGCGTTGCCGTTCACGACGACGGTGCGGTGAAAGATGAAGGGCTGCCTTGGATCTTCCTGGTAGCCTCGCCGCAGGAGAATTGTCTGGATGCTGGCATATCCGGCGTCGCGGAGGTTTCGGTGATTCAAGGCTAAGTCCACGTCGATACTGCCGAGATGGTGCTCGGCGCCGGCAGGCAGGATGAACTGAGGGACCCAACCACCGACAACCACAATGTCATCGCGGTATTCGCCCAGCAGACGACTGAGTTCCAGCAAGACAGACCGCGCGGCTTCCACTTGATCGGCGGAGTAGTCGCGAAAAGTCAGCGCCATAGTGGTTTGATCACTTGCTCCAGAATGGCCGAGGCGGCTTCTTCGCCGCGCCCCTTGGTTTGTGCCAGATCGAGATAGAGCTGGATAGGTGAAACGACTGGCGCGCCTTCGACTTCTTTCGTACCGTAGAACACTCCCTCATCGTATGGCTCAAGCAACGTGATGTTGGCACCGGAGGGGACGGGCTTCAAACCGAGCCGATCGGCCAATTTCGGGATATCGCCTAACACATAGGCAGTGACTCGCTGATATCGAACAGCGGGTGCGAACCGGGCGGCGCCAGAGAAGCCACTGAATGCGAGTTGGCCTTTGATTCGTTTGCCGGCGGTCGCAAGTTCAGCTTCGATCTGTGGAATGGGTTTGGACGAATAGTGTTCGCTAGCTGTACTGCGTTCGCTGCGGTAGTTTTGGGCCCATTCGGTGAGGATTGGTAGGGCTGCGCTCTCCAGTGAGTGGAGGCAAAAGCCGGGCGAAGCCACGCGGGCCATTTCCGCAATTGTCGCGCCAGCGAAATCGGTCCACTCGCGGTCGTCCAATAGCTTTTTCACATTGGCCACCTGGCCGAGGCTGACACTGGCCTGGTCGGCGAGTTCTTGCATCCGCCAGGCGCGCTTTCCGGCCGCAAGAAGAACCCGGAGTACCCGCTCTGCTTTGGGCGAATAGAGGGATCGCAGGTCGCGCTTCTGGGGCGACGGATTGGGGAAGCCTTCACGGCGAATATACACTTGATCGAACGCAAGGCGGCAGTTGCCGGCAAGGTCGAAGTAACCGGCATGCAAGTCTTCGCAAATGGCGGCGGCAACGGGCGAGATATAGGGCGCAATGAAGACCGGGTAGTCCCGCTTGCTCGATTGGGAGTGGAGGACCAGATCCATGCATGCTTCCCGCGCTACTCGTGGCTGTCCGCTCGACTCAACTTCGCAAACGAGGCGGCGGTCGATTTTTGGGGCACGGATCGCGATTATGAAATCGGCACGCGAATCGCTGCGCGGACTCTCTCTGCGGATGCTCGCCGAGGCGAGGAATGGGATCTCCCGTAGGGCTGCCAGCAATCGATCGGCCGCCTCGCGTTCGAACGTAGCGTCTTTCATTAGAATCGCAATTTTCAGCGTTTGCTGAAAACTATTATTTCAGTGAAACGGGAGAAAGTCAATCGGCGGGAACGGGTCGGCTGCCGGACGCTGACGGGGCTTGTCGGCGGGCGGGAGACGCCGCCCATCGCGCTCTCATTCGAGAGTCAGGGCTCTCGTATTCGTCCGAAAAGATCGCGGCGGGTTTGCACTCCTCCTCCGAGAACGCTGAGGGAGTGGCTGGAAACAACTTGGGGAATGGTCGATCAAACTACAGCAAACACGGGGAACATTTCGGCGCCTGGCGCCATCTAAAACTGGTAATGCGGCCCCTAACAACACTGATAGTGACTCTGGCTGGTGGTATCGCATCGGCGCAGGCGCCGGTTGCGTCCCCAGCCAAGGAAGCTGTACCGGAAATCGTGCGCCTGTTCGATCGGCATCGAATCGTGATGCTGGGTGAAATTCATGGATCGATCCAGTTCGACGAGTTGCTCAAGCAACTTGCCAGCGCGCCCGCGTTTGCAGAACGCGTTAACGACATCGTCGTCGAGATGGGCAATGCCCTCCACCAGGAGGTGCTGGATCGCTACATCAATGGCGGCGATGTGCCCGCCGAGAGACTGGCGGCGGTCTGGCAGGACGTCGTCGGCACACCCGGGGGAATCGAAGCGGAGCCGTACCATGGGCTGTTCACGGCAGTGCGCGAGATCAATCGCAAATTGCCGCCCGAACGAAAACTGCGCGTGCTGGCTGGCGATCCTCCGATCGACTGGGGGCAGGTGCAGACGCGCGACGACATTGCGCCGTTCCTGCCGTTCCGTGACGAGCATTATGCCAGCGTGGTTCGCTACCAGGTGCTGGCCAAGCGGCACAAAGCGCTGCTGGTGATGGGCGCCGGACACTTCCTGCGCCGGGATGGGAAGCCGGGGCTGGTGGAGCAGCAAATGATCAACGCCTTTGTGAAGCCGTACGTGATCATCGCCGGCAGCGATGTGGTGCGTGGTTTTGATGACGTGGATGCTCGCTTCACGGCCGCAGATGGCCCGCGCGCACCGTGGATTGTGGAGATGAAGGGAACGTGGGTGGGCGCATTGCCGCGGTGGACGGACGCGCCGTTGATCGGTTTTCCAGGCAGGGGAAACAACGGGACTCAATCGGGGACGTGGGAACAGGCCGCCGACGCTTATCTTTTCCTTGGTGCGCGCGACACGCTCACCGCAGGCGGGGGACCGGCATTCGATCTAGAAGGCACGGCGTACGGGAACGAGTTGCGCCGCCGGTGGAAGATTATGCTTCCGAATCCACCAACCGCATTGCCGAAGCACGATGGATCGACGCTTCCTTTGCTTCGGCGCGCGACTCCAGCGCCTCCGGCTCTTCCTCCGAGGCCGGTGCCGCGTTAGCGCGGTACGTTCACGGGCTAAGTGCCTGTCAAGGGATAACGTTTCCAGTCAGGCAAGTCCGCTCCCTTACGGTCACGGCTCGGTAACGGTTGGACAGGTTATTTCATTGCAGATCCTAGAGCCCAATGCCGTTAAGTTTTCCGGCCGGCTCGGAAATCAAACATTTCACAGTGCTATTGTGTTGTCACTGAAATATCAGATGCGACAAAAGCAATCCACCGGGCGTCGGCACGAGTACCGACGCGGCACGCATGAGTGCGTGCGCTACAATCTCGCGGGCGCGCGGGAAACTTAACGGCATTGGGCTAAAGCTTCGAGCGGTTGTGGTGGGCTGGTGGAGTGGAAGACCGCACACAGGCTGAAGCCTGTGCTACCACTTGCTGACAACAGTCGTATGCTGGTGGGGATGAAAACTGATCTCGAGAAGTTGCAGGGGACTTGGAACATCGTCGAGTTGGAGATGGATGGGCTGGCGATGGGAGATTCCGGGGATGCGCGGATTGTTGTCAAGGGCGAGCGGTTTACTACTGTGTCGATGGGGGCGGCTTATGAGGGGACCGTGCGTGTGGATGAGGCGCAGAGTCCTAAGACTCTTGATTTGAAATTTACCAAGGGGCCGGAGAAGGGGAACGTCAACTACGGCATTTATGAACTCGACGGGGACACTTGGAAGATTTGCCTGAACACGCAAGGGAAACGGCGGCCTAAGAAGTTTACTACTTCGGGCGGGAGTGGGCTGGCGCTGGAAATCCTGAAACGGGGGAGAGCTAAGGCGAAGAAGGTCGAGATTCCGCTGCCAGACTTTACCGTTGAGCCTGCGCCGGAACTGGAGGGCGAATGGGTGATGGTTTCCTGTGTGCAGAGCGGTCAGGCGCTGGAGGACGGTTATTTGAAATTCGGCAAGCGTGTGGCCAAGGATAACGAGACTACGGTGACGATGGCGGGGCGGGTGCAGGTGAAGGCTCGGTACACGGTGGATCGGACGAAGAAGCCGATGACTATGGATTATTTTCTGGCTGGCGGGGCGACGCAGCTTGGGATTTATGAATTGGATGGTAAGACGCTGAAGGTTTGTTTTGCTAAGGCGGGGAAAGAGCGGCCGAAGGATTTCGCGTCGGCGCGCGGGGATGGGCGG
>DASQGY010000292.1:0-15684 GCA_035632375.1 Bryobacteraceae bacterium
CTTCGGACTCACCACAACGCTCCGCACCAGTCGGCCCGTCTTCTTGTCGACACGAACCACCGAGACCACCTGTGGCCGCGGGGTTTCCGCCATCAAAACCGCCCCGGCGATCAACGCGCAAACCGCCGTTCTCAGAACAAGTTCCAAACAAAACCGCATCCTCTTGTTTGATCCGATTATAACCGGAATCCTCCAAACCGCAAACATTGTTTTCCACAGGGGCGAGGTCGAAGCCAATGCTATCATTCTCTCATGACTGCGTCCGGGTTCGTGTTGGCGGGCGGCGCAAGCTCCAGGATGGGCCGCGACAAGGCCCTGCTGCCCTACCACGGTACCGCGCTGGTCGACCACGTTGCCCGGGCCGTGCGAGATGCCGCCGGAAATGTCGCCATCATCGGCCATCCGAATGGCATTCCCGACTTGCTGCCTGGCCTTGGACCCATCGGCGGCTTGTACACGGCGCTCAACATCACCCAAACCGACTGGAACCTGGTGGTGGCCTGCGACATGCCCGGAATCTCCGCCGACCCCCTTCGCATCTTGTTGAAACGGGCTGAGATATCGGATTGCGACGGCGTGGCTGCCAGATCGCCCGGCGGGACCCTCGAACCGCTTTGCGCTGTCTACCATCGGCGATGCTTGCCCACTGTGACCCGCGCGATTCGAGACAAGCGATTGAAAATGCTGGATTTGCTGTCGGAACTATCGGTCGAAGCCCAACCCATCGACCACGCCTTGCTGGCCAATGCCAACACGCCCGCCGAGTGGGCCGCATTCGAAAACGAATCCAAATGACCGACAAACTCCATTACATCGACTTCCGCCACGTCCATAAGACGTTCGATCACCCGGTTTTAGTCGACGTCAGCTTCCATTTAGACGTTGGAGAAACGCTCGCCATCATCGGACGGAGCGGCGTCGGTAAGTCCGTGAGCCTGGGGCACATCATGGGCTTCATCAAACCCGATGAGGGCCGCATTTTCGTCTCCTACCAGGACATCACCGACTACAACGAAGCCGAGATGCGCGAGATCCGGAAGAAAGTGACCATGGTGTTCCAATCGGGCGCCTTGTTCGATTCGCTGACCGTGGGAGAAAACATCTTATTTTCCTTGGAGTTACGTAGCGACTACGACGAAAAGAACAAGGAAGACGTGGTGGATGGGCTGCTTTCGATGGTGGACCTGCTGCATTTCAAGGATTCCTATCCGGCCGATTTGTCCACCGGTCACAAACGCGCGGTCGCCATGGCCCGGGCGCTCGCCGCGCAGCCGGAGTGCATCCTCTACGACGAACCCACCACTATGGTGGATCCGATCATGTCGGACACCCTGATCAAGCTGATGCTGAAGCTGAAGTACGATTTGAAGCTGACGGCAGTGGTAGTGACCCACGATCTGGACCTGATGCGCAAGGTGGCCGACCACGTAGTAGTTCTGTTCGAAGGCCGGGCGATCTATTTCGGCCCGGTGGCGGACCTGGAAAAATCGGAACACCCGCACATTCGCGAGTTTCTGGCGATGGATCGGGTGGAGATGGTTCCGAGCTTGTAACTCTACTTCTTCTTGTCGAACTGCAGCGAGGCGGAGTTCATGCAGTAGCGTAGGCCAGTCGGCTTCGGGCCATCTTCGAAGACGTGACCCAAGTGCGCGCCGCACTTATTGCAGACCACCTCGACGCGACGCATGCCGTAGGCGTTGTCGGTCTCGGTGGCGACGTTCTCCTCCGAGATCGGCGCGGAGAAGCTGGGCCAGCCGGTGCCGGAATCGAACTTGGTGTCCGACTGAAATAGTGGATTCCCGCAACACACGCAACTGTAAGTGCCGTCTTCGTGGTGGTTCCAATATTTGCCGGTGAACGCGGGCTCGGTGCCTTTTTTGCGCGTGACCTGATACTGCTCGGGCGTCAGTTGCTTGCGCCACTCGTCATCGGGTTTGACAACTTTACTCACCGAGCTTCACCAAACTCTGGGCCAATACCGCATCGGCTTCTTCGGCGGTGAACTGTTCGGTTTTGGCGGAGTGATTCATCGAGCAGAACTTGGGCCCGCACATGGAGCAGAAGGCGGCGTCCTTGAAGCCTTCCTCTGGAAGCGTTTCGTCGTGCATCGCTTCCGCCGTTTCGGGATCGAGCGAGAGTTCGAACTGACGGCGCCAATCGAATTTGTAGCGGGCGTGCGACAGTTCGTCGTCGCGATCGCGCGCGCCGGGACGATGCCGCGCGATGTCGGCTGCATGGGCCGCGATCTTGTAAGCGATGATGCCCTGCTTCACGTCTTCACGATTGGGCAGGCCGAGGTGCTCCTTGGGCGTGACGTAGCACAGCATGGAAGCACCGTACCAGCCGATCATGGCCGCGCCGATGGCGGAAGTGATGTGATCGTAGCCGGGCGCGAAATCGGTGACCAGCGGGCCGAGCGTGTAGAAAGGCGCCTCGTTGCACATCTCGAGTTCCTTCTCCACCTGTAGCTGGATCTGATCCATAGGGATGTGCCCGGGGCCTTCGATCATCACTTGCACGTCGTATTCCCAGGCCTTGCGTGTCAACTCACCGAGCGTCTTCAACTCGGCGAACTGCGCGGCATCGCTGGCGTCGGCCAGACAGCCGGGACGCAGTCCATCGCCGAGAGAAAAGCTGACGTCGTGCTTCTGGAAGATCTTGCAGATTTCGTCGAAGTGTTCGTACAGCAGATTCTGTTTGTGATTCTT
Source organism: Bryobacteraceae bacterium (assembly GCA_035632375.1). Classification (GTDB taxonomy): domain Bacteria; phylum Acidobacteriota; class Terriglobia; order Bryobacterales; family Bryobacteraceae; genus Palsa-89. The sequence continues at coordinate 2,709 of DASQGY010000292.1, forward strand.
TACCATCCACTCGGCCAGGATTGCCCCGCCGCGGCTGACGATGCCGGTGATGCGTTTGGAGGTGAGCGGCACATATTGCACCAGCACGCCGGCGTGAATGGTCATGTAGTCGACGCCCTGCTCGGCTTGCTCTTCGATCACTTCCAGCATCACGTTGATGTTGAGATCCTCGACGCGGCGGACGCGCGACAGCGCTTCGTAGATGGGCACGGTGCCGACCGGGATGGGCGATTCGTTGATGATGGCCTTGCGGATACGCGGGATGTCGCCGCCGGTGGAAAGATCCATGATAGTGTCCGCGCCGTATTTCACCGCGTAGTTGAGCTTGGCCACTTCCTCGTCGATGTTGGATGTGGTGGAGGAATTGCCGATGTTGGCGTTGATCTTGCAGAGCGACGCCACGCCGATGCACATGGGCTCGAGGTTGGTGTGGTGTATGTTAGCGGGGATGATCATGCGGCCGCGCGCGACTTCGGAGCGGATGAGATCCGCGTCCAGCCGCTCGCGCTTGGCGATGTACTGCATCTCCTCGGTGACTACGCCCTTACGGCCATAGTGCATCTGGGTCCGAATCGCGTCGTTCAGTCGGGGGGTAATCCATTCGCTCCGCATACCGGTCATTCTAGCGCGGTATGGAGGCACCAGAAGAACCACCTCGTCAGGGCGCTCAGATCGGAGTATCTTGATCTGTGAGGCGCGGAGCGAGATGCTGGTACTATGAGTGGTCATGAAGTTGAAGCTCGACGACAGGACCGATCTGAGTCCATCCGGCGTTGAGCACGAAGGCGAACGTCTGGAAAGTAGAGTGGATTCGTATTTTTCGGCGGACGTTGAAACGGACGGACCGATCCCCGGACCGTTCTCAATCCTCTCCTTCGCGCTGGTGTATGCGGGGGCATTTGATGGCAAGAATTTCGAACGGCCCAACGGATATGGCCTCACGTTTTACAAGGAATTGAGGCCAATCTCCGAAGTCTTCGATCCTGAGGCGCTCCGTGTGAATGGGCTTGACAGATCGAGGTTGTGCCTGCAGGGTGAGGCTCCGGAAACGGCGATGACTGAGGCTGGCCGGTGGATTAAGAAAATTGCTGGACCACGGCGACCGGTACTCGTGGCATATCCACTGAGTTTTGATTGGACGTGGTTGTATTGGTACTTCATTCGCTTCTCCGAAGAAGGTTCGCCATTCGACTACTCTCGGTGCTTCGACATCAAGACCGCCTTATCCGTTAAGGCCGGTATACCCATATCCGAGACGAGCCGCTCAAGGCTTCTTCCCTCTCTACGCTCCTCTCACGCGCATACACACCATGCGTTGGACGATGCCATCGAGCAAGCGGAAATATTCGCCAACATCTTCGAATGGGAGGGTGTTTGTGGGAGCGCTCGCTGATCGCCGAACTGAGACTGCGGCACGTATCGGGAAACTCCAAAACGAACTTCAGCCGGCAGAGGCGCGATCTAAAGGCAAGGCTTGTGTCTATGCGACCGGTTCTTTTGGCCGCCGTGAGGCGAGCTCACACAGCGATCTGGATGTCTTTATCGTGAGCAAGGTCGACGACAAAGGAAACCGTCTCCTCAAGCGTCTTGATGAGATCTGTATCAAGGCTGATCTAATCGAGATCACTCGCAAGCTGGGAATCCCAGACTTTTCAGGTGACGGGAGGTACTTGGAGCACTACACTGTTCATGATTTAACTACGACGCTCGGAACACCAGAAGACGACGTGACGAACACGTTTACGGCGCGGCTGTTGCTGCTGTTTGAAAGCTGTCCGTTACTGGAGACTGGCGTGTACCACGAGACCACGGAAGAGGTCATCACGGCCTACTGGGGCGACTACGAGGGTCACAAGAACGAATTCATGCCAGCGTTCCTCGCCAACGATATTCTTCGGCTATGGAGAACATTTTGCGTCAATTATGAGGCCCGGACGGCTAGAGAGCCCGCCGAGGCAATGGCGAAGCGAAAGCTCAAGAACTACAAGTTGAAGCACAGCCGGATGCTGACGTGTTACTCGGCGCTGTTGTATTTGTTGGCTGTTTTCAGGGAGCAGAGAACGGTTGGCCTCACGGATGCCGTTTCAATGATAAGGACGACTCCCACGGAACGTCTTGAATGGCTTCTTCAGCAAACAACCATGACTCACGCCCACGACAGAACTCGTAAGCTTCTCGAACAGTACGAGCATTTCCTGCAAGCGACGAACGCTGAAGAGCGGGAGCTGGTCAGCCGTTTTCTTGACAAGAACACGGGACGGGAGTACATGAGAGCGGCGAATGAATTCGGTGATCTGGTTTTCGAATTGTTGACAAGTATTGGCGAAGGTGAGCGATTTTACAGACTACTTGTCGTATGAAGCAGTAAGTTCTTGAATGCGGCCGTGGGCGGCTTCGGAGCGGATGAAGTCAGCAGCCAACCGCTCGCGCGTGGGTACTGCATCTCCTCGGTGACTACGCTGTTACGGCCGTTAGTGCATCTGGGTCCGAATCGGGTGGTTCAATCCGGGGGGCCATTCGCTCCGCATACCGGACATTCTAGGGTAGTCTGGAGGCGGCGAGTAGCTTGCTGCTCTCGGGAATTGCAGAGCCCGCGCTACTTTATGTTGAACGTAGCTACGTCGCCAGCCAGACCTTGCGCGCCTCCCTCATCGAAACATCCCATCGTCGCCAGCGATGACGGAGTGGACGCTGGAATCGCAACATCCACCTGGTACATCCCGACCAGACCCGGAGCGATTCCCGCAAACAGGACCGGGGCGGTGGTTAGCGTCTGTGAAAACGGCGACAGTAGCCAGCAGAGCGGGTGCTGACTGGCGACCGACAGGAATGGAGACGTTTTTCCGGTAGGGGGACGAGGCTGCACGTCGCCCAGTCCGGTCATGTAGAGATGGACGATCTCGCCGGCGGCGGCCGGGTCGCTGAACGTGACCAGGCCGCGGAAGTCCTGGTGCACTACCGCTGGCAGGCGGATGGCATCGTTCGGCAGGCCGGTGCGTTCGAACGTTGGGACTGCGCCCACCAGGTCGATCGGCAGCACGCTCTCGAAGGGGCTCGAAGAGTTGCGCAGGGTCAATGTGAAATTGCCCGGCGATGTTTCCCATGGAATCTCGATGTCCAGTTGCCCGGTCGTGGCGGTGAGAATCGGAACAGCGACGCCCGAGAGGTCCACGCTGAGGTCGGGCGGCAGGGCTACGGCGCTGCCAGTGGCGAATCCGCCGCCAAAAAGGTGGTTGTACGATCCGAACACCGGTGCGCCCTCGCGTTGCGAAAACCAGGCATGCCTCCCGGTGGTCTCAGTGGCGGCGAGAGTGTCGATGGCGATTCGCACCAGCCGCCCGTCGTCGCGATGCAGCCACGCCGCCTTGCCATCTCCGGTGATGGTGAGGTTGTTCCGGCTGGGCAGCATGGTTCCGACGACCGCGTTGGCGCCGGAAGCATAATCGTGGACCACAGCTTCCCACGCGTGAGTGGCCGGATTCAGCCGCCGATAGAGCAGCCGCATACCGTCGTTGCTAATCGCCGGCTGGTATTGACTAATGCCGATGTAGGTTCCGAAATCGATGTCCTCCAGCAGTGCCGACTGACCCGAAGCCATATCGAAGGACCACAACTGGCGATCCGTCTGGCCATTTACACCACTGTAGGTCTCATACACCACGCGGTTCTCCACCGCGCTGACGACGGCCGTATATACGACGGGCGTGTTGACGATCTTGACGCCGGGCTGGCTGGACAAGACCAGGTCGACTGTCGAGAAAATGAAAACCTTGTGCAGGGCGAGAAACAGGACGCCGCCGTTGTTGCCGATTCCGAATCTTCCGCCGATCGGGAATGGGCTAACGCTGGGATCGCTCGATTGTATTGTTTGGACGGCGCCGGTGTTGCGATCCAACACCGTGGTGCCCGCGGCCAGATAGCGTCCGTTACGGCTGATTTGAAACGTCGAGGTGGCGGGGAGAGATGCAGGCAGCGTTGCACCGCTCAATGCCAGCGAGTAGGTGGTGGTACTGCACGCAGCGCCTGCGCAACCCGGATAGCTGAGGTATCCCGTGATGGTCCCGTCGCCGCTGATGATCGGGTTCGAGGCCGAGGGTGGCGAGATGAGTCCGGGATTGTGCGGTGAAAAGACGGTGGTGAAGCCGTGCGAATCCCAGCGAAAGATCTTCCCCAGGTCGCTATCGCCAGATCCGGCGGTGCGCCACTGCGATTGGAATAGAAGGGCGCTGCCGTCGTCGGTGGTGACCAGATTGTCGAACTGCGCGCGGAGAGGGAGGCTGAGCAAGGCAGTGTTGAGGAGAGCGGACACTAAGAAGTTCCGTGTCATACCTCAAGTGTATCGGCGTCGCGCACAAAACCGGGGACAGACGGAACGTTCCCGCTTCGGTTTACAGAAACCGGGGACAGACGGAACGTTTCCGTTGGGATGCGCAGCCAGGCGCACATACGATCACGGCACGTTGCCGCCGCTCATTCCCGTTCTACATCAATCACTTGTAGGGATTCGATTGCCTGGGCCCTTGGTCCCATGTGGTATCTGTGGTTTCGGAGAGCCATCATGCAAACCGGTCCACAGGGACGAATCGGGCCGCTGAAACATAGGACTTCGAGCCCACTGGCTTCGTTTTTCAAGAAAGCAATTGGAACACTGGCTGTGCATTTGCGATGCGCCACCCGTGACGAATCACACCACAGATTCGTAGGCGGGCCAGCGAGAGCACCAGGTTGTAACTATTTGATAAAACAGCAGCTTACTAAAATGGCTTCGTTTTGTAAAGACTGCTCCTGGGCTCAAAGCCAGGGACGATACGCTACTCAAAAACATCCGAACTCGGGCCACTGCGGAAACGTTCCGTCTGTCCCCGGTTTCACGCGTTTCACGACGAAACGTTCCGTCTGTCCCCGGTTTAACGCAGGGCGGCTGCTACCTGGTCCAGGGCGTCGAAGGCTTGGGGGATTGCGCCCGATAGCGAAAAGAACGGGTGGATCATTCCGGCGTAGCGCGTGCACGTGACCGCTACGCCTGCATCTGTCAGACGCTTGGCATACGCTTCGCCCTCATCGCGCAAAGGGTCGCATTCGGCGGTCAGGATCAGAGCCGGCGGCAAGCCTTGCAGATCGTGCGCCAGCAGTGGCGATGCGTAGGGATTGCTCGCGTCCTCCGGGCTCCGCAAGTAGAGTTCGCGGAACCACTCCATCTCGGATTTGGTGAGCTGGTAGCCCTCGGCGAATTCCCGATAGGAAGCCGTGGCGAATGACGACAGATCGGTAACCGGATAAACCATGATCTGCCGCGCGATGGACGGGCCGTTTTCGTTCTTGCTCTTCAACGACACGACGGCCGCGAGGTTGCCGCCGGCGCTGTCGCCGCCAACGGAGATTCGCTTCGGATGGATGCCGAGCCGCTCCGCGTTCGCCGCTGTCCATTTCGTTGCGGCGTAGCAGTCGGCAACCGCCGCCGGGAATTTGTGCTCCGGTGCGAGACGATAGTCCACCGAGACCACCACGGCGCCAGCCCGGCTCGCGATCGCAGTGCAAACCACCTCGTACATATCGAGATCGCAAATCACCCAGCCCCCGCCGTGGAAATACACCAATACCGGATGTGGCGCGGGAGCGTCGGGTGTGTACACACGAACGGGAATCTCGCCGCCAGGCCCGGGGATGCGCAGGTTCTCGATGGAGCGCACGGGTTCGGGAACGCCGCCGACCGGCTTTAGGCTCTCGGCGGCAAACTTGCGCGCGTCAGCCGGCGACAGTGTCTCAAGAGGAGGGTTCCCCTGAGCGGCGATCGCCTGCAGCAACTGCCGCACATTCGGATCGAGTTTTTCACTGAGCATGATAATCGTCGAAGTTGACCATTTTTGTCGCGGCGGCGTAGTCGCGGGTATGCGACGACCAGTTCTGTGTATTGCGCCCGGCGGCGTTCTTATACCAGGAATTGCAGCTCGGATCGGCCCAGGTCCGCTCGGCAAGCGCGTCTTGCAATTCGCGGTTGAAACGGTCCTGCGCCTGGCGGGTCGGTTCGATGGCGCGCAGTTTGCGCTGCTCCATCTCCAGCAACGCCTGCGCGATGTACTCGCTCTGGCGTTCCAGCATGAAAGTGATGGAATTGTGTCCCAGGTTGGTGTTCGGCCCGTAGAGCATGAAGAGATTCGGGAAGCCGGAAACTGTGATGCCGAGATATGCTTCGGGGCCATCTTTCCAGACTTCGCTCAGCAGACCCGCCCGCCCCGTGACTTCAAGCGGCCAATGCCAGCCGGTGGTTTCAAACCCGGTGGCAAAAACCAGAATGTCGAGCGGATGATGCAATCCATCGCGAGTGTCGATGCCGCCCGGCGTGATGCGTTCGATGGCAGCAGTCTCGAGCGTGACGTTGGAGCGCTGTAGCGCCGGGTAATAATCGTCGGCGAACAAGACACGCTTGCAGCCGACTGGATAATCGGGAGTGAGTTTGCGGCGCAGTTCGGGGTCGGGTACCTGCGCCTCGAGATGCATGGTTGACTGCCGGGTGAACGCCGCGCGTCCTTCCGGCGACCAACTGAAGGCCTGCCAGAAAAGGTAGTCCGCATTCTGGTAGAGCTGTTCGCGCGCGAGCGCCGCGACGTGAGGCGCGGTCACCAGAAGGGCCATTTCTTCTTCGGTGATCTCGCGGTCCATGCGCGGCAACAGCCAGTTCGGCGTGCGTTGGAAGACTGTAAGGTGGCCGGCCACCTTAGCGACCTCGGGAATCAGTTGGACGGCGCTGGCCGCCGAGCCGATCACGCCGACGCGCTTGCCGTCGAGGGAAACGGAGTGGTCCCAGCGCGCGGAGTGAAACGCGGGGCCGGTGAAAGAGTCTCGGCCGTCTATGTCGGGCAGCTTGGGCCGGTTCAACTGTCCGAGCGCAACGATCAACGCTTGCGCGTCGAACTCCGCTCCGCCGTGGGTGCGAATGCGCCAGCGCTGGTTGCCATCATCCCAGGAGGCGGCAGCGGCTCCGTCGCCGCCGCGGAAGCGCGAGGTCAAGTTGAAGTCGATCATCAATCGATCGACATATCGTTTCATTTCCGCGGCGCGCGGATAGACGTGCCGCCATTGCAGGCTGGGCGCGAAGGAGAACTGATACAAGAGCACCGGGACATCGCAAGCGCACCCGGGATAGGTGTTATCCCGCCAGGTTCCGCCTGGTTCGCGCTCCCGCTCCAGGATGCTGAAGTCCTCAATTCCGGCGCGCAATAGATGGACGCCCGCGCAGATCCCGCCTAATCCGGCGCCGACGATCACGGCTCGCTTTTGTTCCGGCATTCGCAGGCTAGTATATCCCGGCCAGCGGATTTCTGCCTGCGGATATCCACTCACCTGATTGCGCCAGCCCACGCACCCAGCCCGCATTGGCCGGTTGAGCAACCACAGGCAATAGCACGAGATAGGAGTGGTGCGGGGATTGCAATCTCGCTCCCGACAGCCCCTCTGGTTGGCTGAGGGCTTCTTACCAATTGCGTCCTTCTCGCAACGGGCCTTCCTGCCCGGTCCGGAGGGTTTTCATACCTAACGGAGGTACTTTTATATGAGCAGTAATTCTATCCGCAGAATAATCACTGGCCTCTTCGTCGTGGTGTTAGTCGCGCTAGCTTCAACCACATTGAGCGGTCAAACAACTCTGCCAGCTCAACTATCGCTGCGCACCATCAACCGCGACGATATCGCGGCCTACAAGCTTCCTGCGTCCACGGAATTGACCGGCGGTTTATCGACAATAGGGATTGGACAACCATTTAATCTGGAAGCGCAACTGGATATCACCATTCCCGCCTCGGAGATCGCCGACGTGAGCTGGAATATGCTGAGCAAGCCGACCAACTCGAAGGCCAGGGTCGAGGACAGTCCCCTGGGGTACGATGTCCCCCTATATGAGCCGTCCGACCGATTGGTCTATCAGATCGCCGGGCGAAAGGTCCTCCGCCCGGATGTGGCCGGTTACTACCTGGTGAGCGTCACCATCACCACGGTGGGGCATGGAACATTCACAGCGCAGCGATACTTGACTGCCAGCACCTACGTGGGCATTGGCGCCTGCACGCTTTGCCACAGCAATGGCCCGGCCGCAACGCCCTGGTCGATGGCGAATTCCTGGCAGAAAACCCTGCATGCGTCGATTTTCAAGAATGGAATTAATGGAGTTAACGGCGCTTCGTACGGCAGTTCCTGTTGGGGATGCCATACGGTAGGGTACGACACGAATCCCGCAGCGGTGAACGGTGGATTTGACGACGTCATGAAGCAGTTGGGGTGGACTCCTCCCTCGACCCTGGCGCCAGGCGTTTTTGAAGCCATGCCGAAAGCGCTCCAGAACGTAGCGAACATTCAGTGCGAGAACTGCCACGGACCAGGTAGCACGCACATTCTCTCCGGCGGCAATCCATTGCTCATTTCGAAACAGTTCGACTCGGGTGTTTGCGGCCAATGCCACGGGGCGGCTTCGCATCACATCAAGACCATGGAATGGAATAATTCCGGGCACGCCATCGCGCCGCGGGATGCGTCCGGAACAGGGCGGGAAAGCTGCGTGGGATGCCACACCAGTAATGGATTCGTTGGCAAGTTGGCGGGCACGACACCTGTCGATACCACCTACAATGCGATCAGTTGCCAGACCTGTCACGAACCGCACGGAGAGACGACGCCGAGTACAAACGCGCACCTGGTTCGAACGCTGACGTCAGTGACGCTGGCGGACGGCACTGCCGTGACCAGCGCAGGGAATGGCGCGCTTTGCATGAATTGCCATCAGAGCCGCCAGAATGCGACGACCTATGCGGCGAAAACACCGGGAAGTTCCCATTTCGGTCCACACCATGGACCGCAAGCCGACATGCTGGTAGGCACCAACGGGTTCACCTATGGCAAGAAAATCCCCAGTTCAGCGCACGGCGATGTCGTTGCCGACACCTGTGTCGCTTGCCACATGCAAACGGTCGCCGCGACCGATCCAGCCCTTGGAAAAGTGGGCGGACACACCTTCAAACTAAAGTTGGCCGCGAACGGCACGAATCCGGCGGTGGACTTGGTCGGGACCTGTCAGACCTGCCACGGCCCGGATCTCACGTCGATCGATTTTCCGCTGATGGACTATGATGGCGACGGCGTGATCGACGGCGTACAAACCGAAGTGCAGCATCTGCTGGACAATCTGGCGTTGATGTTGCCGCCGGTAGGGCAGGCCAAGGCCACGCTGAACATCGACGCGACTTGGAATCAACCGCAGTTGGAGGCTGCTTACAACTACCTGTTCGTGCAAGGCGATAAGAGCCTGGGAATCCACAACACGGCCTACGCGGTGGGCTTACTGAAAGCATCCATTGCAGACCTGAACGCTCAAGCCAAGAAGTAAACGCTCCTATCGGCAGTGGGTCTACGCAACCGATCCACTGCCGAACGCTCAAGCGGGCAGCAAGCCGATCCTCTGGCGGATGGCCTGGAATTGAGGCTCCTCCCGCAGGTTGTCGAACTCCGGGTTCAGCATGTGGACCGGAAGCGATGTGTCATGTACCTCCACCGCGCGCTCCAGGTAACTGAGCGCGCGTTCCTTGTCGCCGAGCCCGCAATAAATACCGGCAAAGCTCACCGGCGAAACGTAGTGTGTTTCAGCGCGCGTGCTGAGCCCGCCGATTTCCCGAAGCGCTTCTTCGCGGCGACCGGCCATGGCGTAGCAGTATCCTAGATGGCCGAGCAAAAGCGACCGGCACTTGATCTGGCTGGCGTTGGTGAAGTGCGCGATGGCATCCTGGAACATCCCCTTGCCCGCATAGGCCAACCCCAGGCCGAGATGAGGGAGCCCGTAATCGGGCGCAAGCTGCGAAACCAGCAGGTGCTGCGAGATGGCTTCGTCGAAGCGGCGGCCGACACCGTACAGCCAGCCCAGAACGAAATTAGGAAATAGAGCGGCGGGATCCAGTTCCAAGGCGCGCTCCACTTCGATGAGCGCACGATCCACCATTCCGCGGCAGGCGAGCTGGATACCGTAGGCGATGTGGCCGATGGGATCGTGGTTGTCCAACTGGATGGACTTCTCGAGTTCTTGCTGCCCGGTAGTCCAATCCCAATCCATGATGGAAAGCAGAGCGCCCAAGGCCAGGTGCGCTTCGGGCAGCATGGTGTTGAGCGAAGTTGCCTTCAGAGCGGCTTCCTTCATTCGTCCACCGTTTTCGTTGGGAGAGAGAACGCCGAACATGGAGCTGACCAGCAACGCTTCGGCCAGAGCGGCCCAAGCGGCGGCGTAGTTCTCATCGCACTCCACCGCCTTGGTGAAACACGATACGCTGTTGCGGATGCTGTCGGGCGTCGCTATCTTCCAGTAGTAGCGCCCTTGCAGGTAAAAGTCGCGGCTTTCCTTGCGCACGGCGTGACGGCGGGCCACCACGGCGTCGTTGGGAGGCGCTGCCAGATCGCGCACCAGCGTTTGGGCGAGCTGTTCGACGCGCCACAGCTCAGTGAGCGCACCATCGGCGGCTTCCGACCAGATGTAGGAACCATCGGCGGATTGGAATAGCTGCAGGATCACGTGGAAACTGTCGGGATGAAACTCCAGGCTCCCTTCCACGATGTAGTCGGCGCGGGAGGTGTGTGGAGTATGTCCGTTGCCTTCCGCATGACCGTTGCTCTGTCCGTTGGTCTGGCCGTTGGTCTGGCCGTTGGTCTGGCTGTGCCCGTTCGTTTCGGCGGCCGGTTCGGGCTGATGCTGGGCGATCACCTGAAAGCAGCCTTCTTTGATCAGCACATGCGATAGACGGCGCTGGATCTCATCGGCGAATTGCGCGCCGTCCGGTGCGGAATTAACCAGCGACAAGGGAGCAATCTCGATGCTGCGCTTTTGGGTAGCGAGGACGGCGCTATTCGCCGCGGTCCGGTACTCGAAGATGGGAACATAGCTGCCTTTGCGAAGCAGAATGCGCACACCGTCTTCGCGGCCCTCCGCACCGTAATACTCTTCGAGCTTGGTGCGCAAACGGCGGGCCTCCACGCGAACAATGGAATCGACACGTGGATCGAAGGCCTCGCGCCGGTCGAAGACTTCGAGCCCGATGACATACTCTTTCAGCCGATGAGGCTGGCCGAGCAGGCTCTCTTCGACGATGAACTCGAGAAAGCGGCGGATGCGATGGGACTGAATGAACGCGCGGCTGCGGAGAATCAAATCGAGTTCCGACTTGATATCGGCCGCGGGGATGCCGTTCAGCGCCGTCGTGGCTTGTTCAGACGCGATTTTTGCTGAGGTGTCGTACATCTTACCCGTTCGACACATCCAGGGGGTAACCCGTTACATACCAATTGATAAAACCTGTGGAATTCAGGTGTTAGAGGGCAACTGCCCCTAGGGATCGGGCTGGATGCGCGAGACGGAAACTCGTTGCATCCGCTACTGATCATCAGCCTGTGGGGCAGGTTGCCAACCTGCGCGCGATTGTTAATCGCGCTGGACCAAGCGGGTTAGCAACCCGCTTGCAGGTTATCAACCTGCCCCACAGTCCGGCTGATCCGAGGATCAATCGGTTGGGGCCTTTGGAAAGGGACGTGCTTGGAGCGCTAAGCCCCTACAGATTCATGCTGGAAATATCCACCGGGGAGCGGTGGCCCTGCACCACGACGATGCCGCTGTCGGTGACGTGGTAGAGCTCGCGGTCGCGATCCAGATCGTAGCCGATGACGGCATCCGGGGGAACACGGACGTTTTTATCGAGAATGGCGCGGCGGACTCTGGCGCGGCGGCCGATGTCGCAGTTATCGAAGATGATGGAGTCCTCGATGAAGGCATGGGAGTGGACGCGAACACCGCGGCCGATGACGGAGCCTCGCACCAAGCCACCGGATAAAATGCTGCCGCCGGCCACAATGGAATCGAGGGCTTCGCCGCGCCGGCCATCGAAATCGAAGATAAATTTAGCGGGGGCGTCATAGTAACCAGCCGTACGAAGTGGCCACTGGCGATTGTAGAGATTTAACTCCGGAGAGACGGCGCGGAGATCCATGTTGGCGTCGAAATATGCGTCCAGCGTTCCGACGTCGCGCCAGTAGACCGGTGCGCCCGCGGGATCGCCGGGGATGCGGTTGGTCTGGAAATCGTAAGCGAACATGTCGGCGCGTCCAATCAAGCCCGGCAGAATGTCGCGGCCAAAGTCGTGCGAGCTGTGTTCCTTTTCGCCGTCGGCGCGCAGTTCATCCAGCAGGAGCTTGGTGTTGAAAATGTAATTGCCCATGGAGGCGTAGACGCGATTGGGGTCGCCCGGCATGGTGGGGGCGTCGGGTTTCTTCTCGTGAAATCCGGTGATGAAGCCGTCTTCTTTCGTTTCCACTACGCCGAATTCAACGGCCTGCTCTTTCTCCACGGGAATGGACGAAACAGTGACCTGCGCGCCGCGCTCGACATGGAATTCCACCATCTCGCGGATGTTCATGCGGTAGATGTGATCCGCGCCGAAGATGGCAACGATGTGCGGCTCAGCCTGCTCGATCAAGTTGATGTTCTGATAGATGGCGTCGGCGGTGCCGCGATACCAGTCTTCGCCGGGGGATCGCATCTGGGCGGGAACGGGGATGATGAATTGGTTGCGCAACAGGCTGGCTACCTCCCATCCTTCGCGCAGGTGCTGCAAGAGCGACTGACTCTTGAACTGCACCAGGACGTAGATGGAAAAGATACCGGAGTTCACCAGATTGCTGAGGACGAAGTCGACGATGCGGTAGCGGCCGCCGAACGGAACGGCAGGTTTCGCGCGTTCCTTCGTCAACGGATAAAGACGCGTCCCTTTGCCTCCAGCGAGTACAAAAGCAAGTACGCGCAACTGCATTTTGCGAGCCTCCGACGGCACGTGTAGGTTGTCCCCTGCTTATTTTGGCACTTCGCTGGGACAGAATCCAGGAGACAGGCGGCAGGAGACAGGCGGGAGGCGGCAGGGGCAGGAGGCAGGAGGCGGGAGGCAGGGGGCAGGAGGCAGGA
>DASQGY010000293.1:0-4950 GCA_035632375.1 Bryobacteraceae bacterium
CAGCAGCATTCCGCCGAAGAGTGCGATGGACAGCAGATGGACGCCGCCGATGATCGGGTAGTACAATGCGCCCTCGCGGATCGCCGTGCTGAGGTCCGTATTTTGGATCGCTTCGCAAATCGAGAGAAGGGACATAGTTTACACGAACGCAATCATGCGTCCGCCTCCGAGCACCGAAATCCATAACGCGAGCGACACCACCGCGACAATTTTGCCGATGATCGGCGCGACGTTCGGCTTCACCGCCCAGCGATGGATAGTGAATTGATAGAGGATGGCCACCACCAGGCAGGTGATCTTGAATCGGAAGGATGGATTCACGTAGTACACTCCGGGGTCGGCCGCAAACATGGCCGGTCCGGTGGTCAACATGAAAACCAGGCCGGTCAGAGTCCAGGGCTGGAGATCCTGTGCGAGCTCGGCCGGAGTCTGGCGACGCATGCCGCCGCCCAGCAGACGCAAGTCTACAATGGCGATGGTTCCAATCAACAGTGCGAACCCGATGAAGTGAAAGCATTCGACCACTGGGAAAGCCCACTCCGGGCCATTCATAGCATTCGCCAACGGGCTCGTACCGAGCCATTGAAAGAACTGCGGTACCGGCATCGACACCTTCTTCCTTAGTTGATTCTCAATCCCGCAACGCAAACGTAAACAGCGCTTGCCCGGCGGCGATGGACACGTACTGCTTGCCGCCAACCCGATACGTCATGGGCCCCGCTTCCACTTGACCGCCGAGGTTCGTCTTCCAGAGCAGAGCGCCACTGCGCGCATCCAGCGCGTAAAAATAGCCCTCGCGTCCTCCGGTAAAGAGAACGTCGCCGGCGGTAGTCAGGACGCCGCTCTCGGTAAGCGCGGTCATCTTGAAATTCCACTTGATCTTTCCAGTATTCGGATCGATGGCCAGCACCGCACCATAGCTCGACGTTTCAGTCGGAGTATTGAGCGAAGCTCGCCGCAAGGGTGCGCCGCCTCGCCCCGCGCCTCCCATGTAGCGCTGGCCGGGGACATAGTCGCCGCCCATCTTGGCCACGTTCATGCTGCTGTCCTGCCAAGTGGGTATGTAAAACAGCCCGGTGCGTGGACTATAGGACGGCGAATACCAATTTGTTGCGCCGAACAAATTCGGATAGATCAGCACGCCCTGTGCAGTGGGTTTCATGTCGGGCGCGCGCATCGGCCGGCCGGCCTCGTCCAGGCCAGTGGACCAGTTCAGCTTGGCGAACGGGCTGCCTGCCAGGAACTTGCCCGTTGCCCGGTCCAGCACGTAAAAGTAACCATTGCGATTCGCCCACAGCAGCAGCTTGCGCGGATTGCCTTTCCAATTTGCATCCACTAAGACGGGAATCTGCACGGCGTCGTAATCGTACTCGTCGTGTGGAGTGAATTGAAAATGCCACTTCAGCTTGCCGGTGTCGGCGTCGAGGGCGACGGCAGAATCGCTGTAGAGATTGTCGCCCTCCCGTTTGTCGCCGTTGTAGTCGGGCCCCGGATTTCCGGTGCCCCAGTAGACGAGATTCAGAGCGGGGTCGTAGGAGCCGGTAAGCCAGGCGGGCGCGCCGCCGTGCTCCCACGAGTCGCCGGTCCAGGATTCGTGGCCGCGCTCGCCCGGGCCGGGTATGGTATAAAACTTCCACACTTCTTTACCGGTACCGGCGTCGTACGCGGCGATGAATCCGCGAATTCCATATTCGCCACCGGCGACTCCGACCAGCACCTTGTCCTTCACCACGAGCGGCGCGTGGGTAATGGTGTAGCCGAGCTTGGGGTCGCCCACCTCAACGTTCCACAACGGCCGTCCGTTCTTGGCGTCAATCGCGACCAGGTGCGCGTCCAGCGCGCCCAGGAACAGTGTGTCGCCCAGGATCGCCAAACCCCGGTTCACCGATCCGCAGCAAGGCCGCGCGTCGCGCGACGGACGATAATCGTAATCCCAGAACTCGCGCCCGGTGACAGCATCGAGCGCGTAGACGTGGTTGGGCGCTTCGGTGAAATACATCACGCCGTCCACTACCAGCGGCGTGGCCTCGAATTTCTCCAGAGATCGCGCCTGGAAGACCCACTTGAGTTCGAGATTTCGGGCGTTCTGCGGCGCGATCTGATCCAACAGGCTGTAGCGCTGGCCGGAGTATGTTCCTGAGTAGGAGAGCCAATTCTGCGGTTCGCGATCCGCATGCAACAGCCGCTCCGCTGTTACTTGCGCAGCTACACTCGCGGCCATCAGGCACAAGCAGACCAGACTCCGCAGCTTCATTGCGCCCCCTTCAAAGAGAGCAAGTATATAACAAGATCTGAAGTCTCTTCCGCCGTGAGCTTGTTCTTATACGATGGCATGGATGACGTTGGGACAAGATTGTACTCGCGCAAGTCGGATTTGGCGAGTGAAAGGAGGCGCTCGTTCTGGTCCATCAATTGAACGCTGTGGGTGTCTTCGTTGAGCCTCATCCCCACTACGGTTCGGCCGTCGCGGGTGACAGCTCTTACATAACGATACTGCGGGCTCGCTTCTCCCGGAGTTTCGATGGCATGCCGGAGCATGGTTGCGTCTCTCACCGATCCGATGTCGCTCAAGTCCGGGCCTTTCCGCGAGCCTTTGCCCGCGATCCGATGGCACTCCGCGCATCCACCCTTGCCTTCGAACAATGCCCGGCCGCGATTGATGCTGGCGGAATCGCCCGCTGACGCCGTTGTATCGTGCAGCGAGCGGATGTAGGCCACAATCGCGACCCGCGAAGACGGGGAAAGATTGCTGGGCGGCATGGCCGTGCCCGCGACACCGATCAAAATGACACGCGAGAGGTCGTCGTCGGAGGAAGCGCGCTTGAACTGGCCGCGCCGCATGTTCACGCCGGGAATCGAATCGCCGTCCGCGCCGTGACAGGTGAGGCAGTGGATGGTGTACAACTGCTTGCCGTCCGGAGCGGGCTCTTGGCCCGAAACAACGCCGGACAAGCTCAGCCACACAACGGCTAGTAGGAATGGAACTCGCACCAGAACACTGGCAAGTATACACGAAACAGACTGGACCCGAAAAAAGGTTCTTGACCTGTGCAGAAAGAAGCTTTCACAGGCTAAAGCCTATGCTACCAAGCAACTGTCAAGTGGTTATTAGGTGTCACTGGCTTTAGCCTGTGCAAGATTTTTGTCGGGAACGCGTTGGTTTGCTATAATTCGTCGCGATGATCTGGACAATGAGTGCTGGATGGTTTGCCGTGACACTGCTCCTGGTTCAAGCTCTAGCAGCCCAAACCGCGGGCGTCGATCTGGACGCCATTGCAAAAAAAGTTATTGCGCTACAAGGCGTGGTCGGAGCGTCCGTGTTGGTGGCGCGGGGAAACAAGATCATTTTCCACAAGGGATACGGGTTTGCCGATCTCGCGCTGGAGGCGCCGGCCAAGGACGAAACCGTCTATCACGTCGTCGGGCCGATGATGCCCTTTACCGGAATTGCCGTGATGCAACTGGTAGAGCGCGCCAAATTGTCGTTGGACGGCGACATCTCGAAATTCATCCCCGAGTTCCCTCTGCAGGGGCATCATGTCACCGTTCGCCAGTTGCTGAATCATACCTCCGGAATCGTCGACTACCACTATCTAGGCGATCCCATTGAAGCCACCAGCCGCCAACCGAAAGCGCTGGATGAAGTGATGGCGCTTTATTCCGGCAAGCGTTGGGTGAACGATCCCGGGACGAAGTGGGACTGGTCCATTTCCGGCTTTCAACTTCTGGTCACGATTCTGGAGCGCGTCACCGGCCAGAGTTACGAAGACTATGTGCGGCAGAATATTCTCAACCCCGCCGGAGTAAAGTCGACCTCATATTGCGACGACTTCACGCTGACGCGCGGCCTGTCGCACGGCTACCGGAAGTTGGGCGGCAGCTACGCGATGGCTCACGAGAACGATATGGCATACAACACCGATCTGCGCTATTGCAGCACGGTGGGCGACCTTTATCAGATTTGGCGCGCGGTTAAGGAGCAGCATCTCGTCCGCGCGGAGACCTTGAAAATGATGAGCACTGCCGAGGGTCCCGCGGAGCACATGAGCGCGCAAGATCCGAAGATGCATTACGGCTTGGCGCTTACTCTGAATCATGAGGACGACCATCGCAGCGTGGGCCAGCACGGCTCCTTGCTGGGTTACAGCGGCTGCATGTACGATTTTCCTGACGATCAGCTAACGGTAGTCGTGCTCACGAATACGGAAGGGCAGAACGCTTACGCCATCGGCCGGGCGCTGGCGCGTGCGGTGTTGGGCTTGCCCGAACTTCCGAAACCAACCGAGCCCGCGCCGGACGTCGCGCTGGCCGACAAACCCGTGCCGGCCGCGGAGATCAAGCAATTGACGGGGACGTTTGTACTGACCGTCGAAAAAGTTCCCTCCGCTTTCCACGACTCGTTTGCCCAATACCGGCGAACCTACCGGGTGTTCGATGAGAACGGAAGATTGACGCTCGAACCGCTGGGACAAGGCGCGGAGCGTCTGCTCAAACAGCCGGACGGCAGCTTTTCGATACGCTCGGCGCCCCGGACACGGATCTCGTTTGTCATGCGGGACGGCCGTGCGGTGGGTATGAAAATGGAATCGAGAGGCGGCCTTCCGTTAGCGGGTGATCGCGTGGGGGATGGGGACGCGCAAACATTTCACCAACAGTTGCGATAGAAGGTGAGTTGAAATGCCCGAACAACCGCTCCCTCAGAAGCTGTGAAATATTGCCTGGGCTGACCGCTCCGTTACGGTCACGGCTCGGTAACATCTTTCAAATACGCGACAGACCGAACCGAGCCGCGACCGTAAGGAAGCGGTTGCCGATTCTTTCACGGCTTCTCACGGTCACGGCTCAGTGAATGAGACCAGCGCGTTACCGAAGCCGTGACCGTGAGTGTGCGGCATTTTGTGCGATCCTCGAAAGAAGCAAAGGAGCCTATATGAGCCACCGAATTTTCGT
>DASQGY010000294.1:0-11237 GCA_035632375.1 Bryobacteraceae bacterium
TCAATGCATCGCCATGGAAACACAGGGACGCTCTCCGGTTCTTGAGGAAACACGCGGGCTGTCCCCGGTTTTTGGTGGCGCTTGCGGTTGGGGTAGCGCTGGGGGGGTGCGGGGGCTCAAAACCTGGGAATGCACCGGCGCGGGCGGAGGTCCCTCCACCGAAACCGGCTGCCCCCGTCGACAATCGGCCGGTGATCGTGGCGTTCGGCGATAGCCTGACGGCGGGATTCGGGGCTGAACCTGGGAACAGCTATCCGGATTTTCTGCAGAAGGAGCTGGATCGCGCGGGGATCGGGTGGCGCGTGGTGAATGCCGGAGTCAGCGGGGACACGACCATCGATGGAGTGAATCGGTTGAGCGAAGTGCTGGGTTACAAGCCGAGCGTCGTGATTTTGGAATTCGGCGGTAACGATGGCTTGCGCGGGTTACCCTTGGAGACCACGCGCGCGAATCTGGAGCAGATGGTGGCGACGTTGCGGACTGCCGGCGTCACGGTGATTCTGGCGGGGATGACGCTGCCGCCGAATTACGGGCCGGAGTACATCCGCGGATTCGAGCAGATCTATCGCGAGCTGTCGACAAAGTACAAGCTCACGCGGATTCCGTTTCTGCTGGAGGGCGTGGCGACGGATCGGAGTTTGATGCAGCGTGACGGACTTCATCCAACCGCCAAAGGGAACGAGAAGGTGGCAGCGACTGTGATGAAATACGTCAAACCGGCGTTGCATTAGGAGCGCGCCGCTTGCGCAGCTCAAGTGTCGCTGCGCGATGGCATTTCAAGCAGAGCGTGCGGATGTTGGCTAGGTCGCATTCGCCGCCGCCTTCTACTACCGGGACGATGTGGTCGGCGTCCCAGAGGCTCTTGCGCGATCTGGTGATGCCCCACTCCTTGTGGAGCTTCAAGCGGGCTGTGCCGCGCGACTTTTTGAGATGCGTCCAGGCGGCGATGCAATCCACGCCGCACGCGGCGCAGACGCCCTTGTCGCGCTCCAGGACTTTTTCGCGGAGGTAGCCGGGGTCGGTACGGAGGCGCCATTCTTCGACGCAGTACGCGGAGCAGAAGGTGCTGCGGCCTTTTGGTACTTCGAGGTTGCACCAGCGGCAGAGGTTGCGGCCGGTAGTGCCTTTCGCGAGAGTGTCGCGATCGGCCCAACCGCCCGGCATGGTGCGTTGGGTGCTCATCTGAGAAGCTCGGAGCCGGCTTACCAAGCCGGCGCAGGATTCCATCCTGCCCCACACTACACGCTAGAAGTTTAGTTTCAGGCCTAGCTGGAGCACGCGATTTGGTTCGCCGGTTGAAATCACGTTCGCCGAGCTTGGGACCGACACCGTCGAGCAGCAGGTTTGGCCGAAGACCGTGCTGGTGATGGTCGGGCTGCCGACGCTGGCGGCGAGCGGCGAGGCGAAGTTCGGATGATTGAGGACGTTGAACGCCTCGGCGCGGAACTGGAGCTTCACTCGCTCTGTGATGGTGAAATTCTTGGCCAGGCCGCTGTCGAGATTCCAGAAGGCCGGGGATTGAGCGAAGTTGCGGCCGGCGCCCACCGAACCCGGAGGCGGAATGCAGAAGAAGGTCTGGCCGCCGCTGATCTGGACGCAATCGTAGTGCGGATCCGCTGTGCTGGTGATGAGGGAGCTGGCCTGGTACATCACCGGACCTTTGATGCCATTGATGAATTGCAAGCTGCCGGGATCGCCCGGACCGAGAATCATCGCGGAGCTGTTGTGCGCGCCGTTGGTGGTTCGGACGCCGGAGTTGATGGTGTACGGCTCGCCGCTTTGATAGGTGTAGATGTTGGTAATGGACCAGCCGCCGACAATCTCATCCAGCCACTTCGGAGCGTTGGAGAGGAATTGCTTGTGCCGTCCGAACGGTAGCTCATAGAGCATGTTGATGAGCAACACGTGCGTGTTGTTGAAATCGGAGAGGGCGCGATCCAAGCGGAAATTGTGGACATCGGTGGGCGTGCGGGAGAAGCTGGTAGCGCTCAATCCGCCGCCGGTGCTGGCGCCGGTTGGATCCACCGACATATCGTCGATGGACTTGCTGAAGGTGTAGGACAGGCCGAAAGTCAGGCCCTGTTCGAAGCGGCGGTGCACCGCGAGGAACATGCCGTGGTAGGTGGAGTCGCCACCTGAATCCTGATAGAAGATGGAGCCGAACTGCGGGCTGGGCCGGAAATAGTTGGCCGGAAATCCCTTGGCCACGAGCCACGATGAGGTGGCTTGATTATCCAGACGAACGGCCATATTGCCGATGTTGCCGCGCTGTAAGTCGGACAGTGAGGTGGAGCTGTTGACAAAAGTGGCGTTGGAGAGCGAGAGCAACAACGTTGGCGTTTGGCCGGTCACGCCTGCCGGGCAACCTGTTCCGTCGGCTTTGCATCCGGCGAAGATGTTGCCGCGGGCGGTGTTGAACGACTGCAGGAACCCCGGCTGGCTGGTGGAGATCTGGTTGATGTCGTAAGCGCGGTAAAGGCGCGTTCCACGCTTGCCGACGTAGCCGACTTCGGAAACGAAATGCCCCGGCAGTTCACGCTGGATGGTCAAATCCCACTCATGAACCGTTGGTGTTTTGAGGTTCGGATCGAAAACGCCCGTCGCCGGTGCAAGGTTACCCGGCTGCGGCTGGGGGGATAACGCGGCCGATGGCGTGATGGTGGGTGCGGCGATACTCAGCGGGTAGCCTTTGGAGAGCCGGTTCACGGTTCCCGACGGAGTGATGCATCCGGCCGTTGTGCTGATGCTTCCGCTTCCGTCCACCGTGGAAGTGCAGTTCTGCAGGAAGCCCGGCATGAACCCAGCCATGGCGGTGACTTGGAAACTGGACAGTGTGTCGAAGAAAATACCATAGCCGATGCGGACCGCGGTCTTCTGATCCGGCGACCAGGCGATGCCGATGCGCGGTGCAACCGCGCCGATGTTGTTGTTCTTGATCCAACCGCCGGCCTTCACAAAGGAAACCGTTCCCTGAGAACCGTCGATGGGACGATCGGGCACCAGCGTCTGCTGCGCGTCGTATGGTGCCGGATTATACTCCCAGCGAATTCCGGCGTTGATGGTCAGATTCGGCCGCACCTTCCACTCATCGGAAATATAGGTGTCGTATTGATGTAGCCGCGTATAGACGGTGGCGTACCGCGTGGCCACATATTGATTCGTGTTGAAATTGGCCAGGTAGCCCTGCTGCACCAGGTAAGGGATGCCGGTTGTTTCCACGATGGCTTGTTGCAGGACATTGATGTCGCTGGCGAACGGCGTGGTGGCCGGATTGCCGCCGATGGTCCCGGGAATGTTGAGGAAGTTGCCGGGGCGCTGCGAGCCGTTGAACTCGACAACCGGGACCACGGCCTTGCTGCCGAAGAAGCCGCGGCTGTCGTTGTGGATATACCAGCGGAAGTTGATGCCGGCATGGATGGTGTGCGATCCGATAACCTTGCTGACGTTATCGATCACCTGCCGGGTAGTAACGGCGCGGGCGGTGTGCGGCGAAATGCAGTAGGGTGTGGAAATATTCACAAACGAACCGAACAGGCACTGGTCGCCCCAAGGCGGCAGCTTGGCCGCATTCCCGAAATCGGGGTTCGATTCACCAAAGGTGAAGGCGAAGGCGAAGCGGTTGAATCCGGCGGTGAGCTCGTTCACCAAGGTGGGCGAGAAGGTGTGCCGGTAACTGACCGCCAAGTTTCTGGCTATCCTGGTTACCTCGCCGAGCGGCGGGAAGCCGGGAAAGACCTCGGGCCGGCTGTTGAGAAAATCGCCCTGCTGGGTGTCATAACGGCTTTGCAGCCAGCGGACGAAGAGGTTGTCGTTGGGACCAAAGGTATGGTCCACGCGGCCCATGTACTGCGGGCCGGCGAATTTGGACGGCGGGTTCCAACTGAAACCGCCAGTGTTCAGTCCGTCGCCGGAGGAGAAGTTGTTGGGAAGCGGTTCGTTCTTAATCAAACCCATGGTCAAGGGATCGCCGCCAATACCGGCTGGGTCATTGGCGAAGATGTTGTAGCTGTCGACGCAATTTTGGAAGCCGTTGGCCGCGCTGCAGGTCGCGATTCCCGGGAGCAGGTTGCCGCCGGCGTCCACCAAGGAGTTCGAGTTGCGTGTGAAATTCTTCCCGCCCGCGCTCACCGTGCCACGCACGAAGCGGAAGATACCGTTGCGCATCGCCGAGGTATAAACGCTGGGAGTGCCGAAGACGGCGGAGATCGGCTGGCTGAGCAGAATCAGGTTGGGCTGGACGCTGAAGAAGAAGAATGTCTTGTCCTTCTTGATAGGACCGCCGATGTCGCCGCCGTACTGATGCAGCTTGAGTTGCGGAGGTGCGATTTTCGACGCGTTGTTGAACCACTCATTGGCGTTGAAGTCGGTATTGCGGTTGAAATAGAAGCCGGTGCCGTGAAATCCGTTAGTGCCACCCTTGGTGGCGACCATAACGTTGGCGCCGCTGTTGCGGCCATTTTCCGCGGTAGCGCCGAGGGTGATGGTGCGGAACTCCTGCACGTTATCGGGTTGCAGGCGCTGCAGGTTGGATTGAGGATTCGGCACAGTGGACTCGTTGGCATCGATGCCGTCGATGGTGACGTTGTGCGAGCGGTCGCGGGAACCGAACACGTGCGTACCGGAACCGGTGTTGGAGTTCGTGCGCTGCACAACGCCGGGCTCGAGGGTCAGAAGCGAGAGGGGATTGCGGCCATTCAACGGGAGATTGACCGCCTGATCGCCGGTGACGACATCGCTGATGGTGGCGTTGGAGGTTTCGATGCGCTGATACGTTCCTTCCACCTGGACCGTTTCGCTGGCTGCGCCGACGCGGAGGCTGGCATCCACCACCAGGGGCTGGCCAACGGTAAGGACGTTATGCACGCCGACGAAGGTGTGGAATCCCTGCTTGGAGATGGTGATGGTATACGGTCCGGGCGGGACTGAAGCAAACGAATAATTACCAGAAGCATTGGTGACGCCTTCGTAGACGACGCCCGTATCTTCGTTCTTGGCCTGAACGGTGGCTGCGGGGACGACCGCGGCGGAACTATCCGTTACCAGGCCGGTGATGGCGGAAGTGCTGACCTGGGCCCAAGCGGCGACCGAAGCCAGCAGCGTGATGAGTACCAATGAGCATGCACAAGCTTTTTTCATATACACCTCAACCCTCATAAGAAGTCTGGCGGGATCTGATAGCGGCTCCCGATTGGGATCAGTATACACCGGAGAGACTTGGTGTTGAACCACGATTCTGTGCTTGGTTGCTAACTTATTGAGTTCAGAGTAGATAACTAGTTCTTTCGGCTGGGGTGGCGCATCTTGTGTTTCCGCGTGCGTCTCGAAGCGGAATTTGAAAAACGAACCCAAGAGGCCGATCGCCAGTCGGCCGCGGGTTGGCAACCTGCCCCACATCGTGGGAACAAGATACTGCTATCACACATCTAACGTATGGGTGTGTTGCGACCATGATGCGGATTTGGTTATACTCCGCAATTGCACCGAAGTCCACGAGTGCCAGGTCAAACTTAGGATTGGGAGGCGGGGAGTGTCACTACAACCAACCAAATATTTAATCGCCTTAACGATGGCGGGGATGTTTTGTATCGCGCCGGTGCGCATGGCGGCGCAGGGCCAATCGCCCACGACGGAAACCAAGCAGCCGCAATGGAAGGACCGCGCGGAGTACGATCTGTACGACGCCATCCTGAAGGACAACAATCCGAAGACCAAACTGGAGAAGCTGCAGCAGTGGCAGACGCAGTACCCGTCAACGGAGTGGAGTGGGCCGCGCAAGCAGCTATTCTTGACCACCTACGCCGCGCTGAACATGGCGAAAGAGACGATCGACGCCGCCAAGCAGATTCTGGCGGACGATCCTAAGAACTTCAGTGCGATGTACTACATCATGTACTTCACGCAAATGATGTATGGTCAGGTTCAATCGCCCGACACTCTGGACCAAGGCGAGAAGTCGGCGACGACGATACTGGCGAACATCAACACGCCGCCGGCCAACGTTTCTGAAGAGCAGTGGAAGCAGTTGCGGCCCCAGGTGGAATTGCTGGCACACGTGAACCTGGGGTTCATCGCCATGCAGCGGAAGAACTGGGACGCGGCGGAGGCGGAATTCACCAAGAGCCTGCAGATGAGTCCGAACAACGGCCAGGTGGATTACTGGATGGGCTTTGTGATCGCATCGGAGAAGAAGACGGAGAAGGTGCCGACGGCGCTGTTCTATTTTGCGCGCGCGGCGGCCTACGACGGGACCGGTGCGATGGCCGCGGATGGGCGCAAGCAGGCGCTCGATTATGTAAAGCGGCAGTACAAGATTTATCACGGTAGCGACGACGGGTTCGACAAACTGATTGCGGCGGCGAAGAGTTCGCCGACACCGCCGGCGGATTTCAAGATCGAGGACGCCGGAGCGATCGCCAAAGAGAATCTCATGAAGGAAGAGGAATTGGAAAAGGCGCACCCACAGGAGGCGCTGTGGAAGAGCATCAAAGAGGCGCTCACCGGGCCGGACGGAGCGAACTATTTCAACAGCAGCATGAAGGATGCACTGTTGCCGACGCTCAAGGGCCGGGTGGTTTCCATGACGCCCGCGCTGAAGCCTAAGACTATCGTTCTGGCGATGAACGATTTGTCGACCCCTCTGGGAACGGCAGGCGATGCAACACTGAAGTTCGACACCCCGCTGGCCGGCAAAGTGGACGCCGGTACCGAATTGACATTCGAAGGTGTGCCGGAGAGTTACACGGCAAGCCCGTTCATGGTGATGTTCAACGTGGAGAAGGATAAGCTGCACGGCTGGACCGGCAAGAACGCGCCCGCCGCGCCGGTACATCATCGGCCGGCGCCCAGGAAGAAGTAGCCAATTACAAATTGTTACAGCGAGCGCCTCCGGATTCCCGGGGGCGTTCTTTTTTTGAGCCCGTGTCCGGGTATACTGATGTGAGCGCAGAGTAGGAGGCGGAAGAATGTTGTATCCACGATACGGGGTTTTACTGGCGGTTTCGATGACGGGTTTGTTTTGCCTGGCGCCCTCGCGGATGTCCGGGCAGGCGAAACCGCAATGGAAGAGCCAGCAAGAGTTCCAGCTCTACGACGCGATCATCAAAGACCCCAATCCGAAGACCAAGCTGGAGAAGATACAGGATTGGGAGAAGCAGTTTCCATCCACGGAGTTCGTGAAGGAGCGGCATCAGCTCTACTTCAACACCTACGTCGCGCTGAATATGCCCCAACAGACGGCGGCGGCGGCAAAGCTGGTGCTGGCCGACAATCCGAAGGACTTCAACGCGCTGTACTACACGATGGTACTGACGCGCCTACTCTACACCGGGACGGAAACCGCGTTGTTGGATGACGGCGACAAAGCGGCGCAGGCCCTGCTGGCCGACATCGCCAATCCACCGGCTGGCGTCAGCGCGGATCAGTGGGCCAAGCTGCGTCCTGCAGTGGAGGAAGCGACCCACACCGTCCAGGGTTTTGTGGCGGTACAGCGCAAGAATTGGGACGGCGCGGAAGCGGAGTTGAAGAAGGGCCTGGAGGTAAACCAGAACTCGGCCGACATCGACTTTCTGATGTACGTCACCGAAGCGAGCAAGAAAAACAATTCCGCGGCTCTCTTCTATTTGGCGCGAGCGGCGGTTTACGACGGTCCGGGATCGCTACCTGCGGCGACGCGCCAGAATCATCAGGCGACATTGAAGAGCGTATATACCGCCTATCATGGGGCGGCGGACGGTCTGGATGAGCTCACGGCTGCCGCCAAGGCCGCGCCCAATCCACCGGCGGAGTTCCACATCAAGAGCAAGAGCGAAATCTTGAAGGCGAAGTACGCCGCCGACGCCGCCGGCGCGGCGAAATTCGCCCAGGAACATCCGGACCTCGCTTTGTGGAAGAGCATCAAGGAAACTTTGGTGAGCCCGACCGGGGCAGATTACTTCAACAGCAACATGAAGGATGCCAAGGTGCTGACGCTCCGGGGCAAAGTAGTAAAGATGGAACCCGCGAACAAACCGAAAACGCTTCTCCTGGCGATGGACGATGGCGCCACGGCGGATTTCGCCACAGCGGACGCGACGTTGAAATTTGAAACTCCTCTTCCCGGGAAAGTGGAGCCTGGAACCGAGCTGACTTTCGAAGGCGTCGGCGAAAGCTACACGGCCAGCCCGTTGATGGTGGTGTTCAACATCGTCGATAAAGCCGATCTGCACGGTTGGACCGGGAAGAACGCGGCTGCGCCTCCAGCGCATCGACCCCCGGCTAAGAAAAAATAGGGGCTAAGAGATGGGCGGTTTGGCCTGATGGGCCTCCGCCCTGGTAAGAAGGAAACTGCACACCACTCGTTCCCAGAAATTGATGGGAGCTTCTGTTTTTTCTACCGCTTGGTAATACTCGAAGAAACGATGAACCGGCGGCGATGCGTTGGCTTGGTGGAAGCCGACTAGCATTGTGGCCGCCAGCACCAACCCCGAACTCAGCTTTGCGCTCCGTCTCATCACGCTTATATAGACGATGCCGGGGTGGAATGGTTGGGAGGGAGTTTCGAGGCACGCGGTTAATCAATTTCTATCTAACCCGCATTTCTCACATGTGGCGCGGCGATGTAGCGCACGCACTCGTGCGTGCCGTGTCGAGACTCTTCTCGACACCTTGGTCGGGTGTAGACAGTGTATCGGGGCCGGGCGTCGCCATGAGTGGCAACGCGGCACGCATCAGTGCGTGCGCTACATCGTCACTACCGGATGCCTGTGTGATATGCGGGCTAAGGGCTTGGGCTATAGGCGGCAAGAGGGGGCGACTCGGCCGTTTCAGAACCGGGGACAGCCCGCGCTGTCCGCTGCGCCAACTGGCATGGGCTCATTCCATCAGGACTGCGGTGGCTTGGGACAGCGAAGGCAGTCCCCTCTGTCTTCACAGCTTGTCCAAATCAGCGGTGAAGGCTCGGAGTTTTTGCACTTGTTCGGCGGTGGCGGGTTGATCGTATCCTTTGCCGATGAAGAAGGGTTGGCCGGCGCGCCAGATCAAGGCGGCAAAACCCTGCTCGGTCATCAGGCCGGGCGCGCCGATGTTGCCGAAGTCGTCGCCGCGGCGTTCGACAAAAGCGACGAATCCGTCGCGCTCCAGGATGAAGTGAGAGGTGATTTCTGCGGGGATGATTTGAATCCCGGCAGCGGCGAGCTTTTCGAGCGGCGCGCTCACATTTTGTAGCGGCCGAGATCCTCGTCGTTCAGGCTCTCCAGCCAACGGCGCAACTCTTCGTTGTTGATCTTGTCGGTGGACGCGCTGGACGATTTCGAACTCTTGAGCACGGTTTCGTCGACGTAGATCGGGCAATCCAGGCGCAGCGCCAGGGCCAGCGCATCGCTGGGCCGGGAATCGACGCTGATCAGCTCGCCTTCTTTATCCAGCCAGATGACGGCGTAGAACGTGTCGTCCTTCAACTCGCTCACCACCACCTTGCGGATGCCGGTGCCCAGGCCAAGCAGCAAGGTCTTGATGAGATCGTGGGTCATGGGACGAGGGGTCGAAACTTTTTCGATTTCGAGCGCGATGGCGTTCGCTTCGTAGATCCCGACCCAGATCGGCAAGATGGAATTTCCGTTGATGTCCTTCAGCACGACGATGGGCATGTTGGTAACGGGATCCATCATCAATCCGCGGATTTTCATTTCGACTTCCATACGGTCCCCTTTCCAGGTTTCAGTTCAAGGCCTCGCCGGCCAGGGAGTTCGGTCCCGCGCGGGTGACACGAACATGCCGGTACTTACCAACCAGGGTCTCTCCGTTCGCCGGGCCCGCATGCTCGGAATGAATGAAGTTGAGAGTGCGGTTTTGCGTGGTCCGTCCAATCCATTGCCCCGTGGCCTGATTATAACCCTCCACGAAGGCCTCCTCGACCGTGCCCACGAGTTCCGAATTCCGCCGGATCTGAATAGCGCGCTGGAGCTCCATCAGGATGGTGAAGCGACGAGTCTTTTCCTCTTCCGGAATATGATCTTCGAAGACCAGGGCCGACGTGTTGGGGCGGCGGGAATACTTGAAGCTGAATAACGAATCGTACTGCACTTCGTCGAGCAGCGAGAGAGTGTCTTTGAAATCGGCTTCGGTCTCGCCGGGGAAGCCGACGATGATGTCCGTAGTGATGGAGATGTTGCGGCGCGCGTTCTTCATCCACTCGATGCGGCGCATATATTCGTCGCGAGTGTAGAGGCGCTGCATGCGCTCCAACATGCGGGAGGAGCCCGACTGCACCGGCAAGTGCACGTGATTGCACAGGACCGGGTTTTCGTCGATGGCGTCGATGATCTCCTTCACGAAATCGCGCGGGTGTGAGGTGGTGAAGCGAACGCGGCGAATGCCGTCCACTTCGCCCATGGCGCGCAGCAGGCGGGCAAAATCCCAGCCGGCGGGCGAGGGGTCGCGATAGCTGTTCACGTTCTGGCCCAGGAGCTGGATCTCGACATAGCCCATGCGGGCGAGCTCGCGGGCTTCCTTCAATACGCTCTCGCTGGTGCGGCTGCGCTCCGGTCCGCGGGTGAAGGGGACAACGCAGTAGGCGCAGGATTTATCGCAGCCTTCGATGATGGTGATGTAGGCGCGGTGCGGATTGTCGCGGCGCGTGAACGGAGTTTCGAAAGCTTCCTCGGCGTCGAAGCCCAGTCCGGTGACGCGGCGGTTGCCGGATTCGAGCTGCACCAGCATCTGCGGGAGCTTGGCGTAGCTGGCGGAACCGGCGACCAGGCTGACATGCGGGGCGCGCTCGAAAATGCGTTCGCCTTCCTGCTGGGCGACGCAGCCCAGCACAGCGAAGATCTTATTCTTGCCATGCGCTTTTTTGAATTGATCCAAGCGGTGGAAGACTTTCTGCTCGGCTTTGTCGCGGATACTGCAGGTGTTGTAGAGCACCAGGTCGGCCGCTTCGAGCTGCTCGACCTGCGTGTAGCCTTCCGATACCAGGGTGCCGATGACTTTTTCGGAGTCGTGCGCGTTCATCTGGCAGCCGAAGGTTTCGATGTAGAAGGTCCGCATGAATTGGCTTGCTTTTATTGTATCGAGTTGTTTGCACCCTGGCTTTGCGTGTAGACTAGTGTTTTAGGAGGTGCCGTCTTCAGCAGTAGTTTGCACATCAGAACTGCTTCGAACGATTTGACGCCTTCTCTTGCCAGTAGGATCAGCAACGGATTCTTTGCGCTGATTTTTCCCGATGAGTGCCGCATCTGCGAGCAACCGTTGCGGGAGGTTTC
>DASQGY010000295.1:0-9121 GCA_035632375.1 Bryobacteraceae bacterium
CGTGCTCAGCGATGGAGTTAATATCCTCGCGCGGGAGCCGACGCAGGATCACAAAACGGTCCACGACGGCGATACGGGGCCCAACACCGGCGGCATGGGGGCTTACTGCGATGGGCGGATTCTCGGCGATTTTCAGCAGCACATGATCATGGCGCAGATTATCCGGCCGGCCATCGAGCACATGCGCGCCGCCGGGAGCCCGTTCAGCGGGTTCTTGTACGCGGGACTCATGATGACCACGCAAGGGCCCAAGGTGCTGGAGTTCAACGCGCGGCTAGGCGATCCCGAAACGCAGGTGTTGATGCACCGTATGGAATCCGATTTCGTGGAGCCGCTGTTCGCCGCGGCGCACGGCACACTCGATGAGACTGAGTTGAGCTGGCGGGCGGATCCGTCGGTGTGCGTCGTGCTGGCTGCGGCGGGTTATCCAGGCGCGGTGCGGACGGGCGACCGGATCACAGGGTTGGATGGAGTTGCCGGGGCGACGGTGTTTCAGGCCGGAACAAAACTGGTTGGTGATGTTTTGCAGACTTCCGGAGGCCGCGTGCTGGGCGTCACGGCTCGGGGTGGGGATTTGTCGTCGGCGATCCTGCAGACGTACGAGGCTGTCGGTAAAATTCATTTTGACGGGATGCACTACCGCCGGGATATCGGACAGAAGGGGCTGAAGCGCTGGTAGAATCGGGATGTACGGAGTTTCTCGGGGACGTAGCTCAGATGGATAGAGCGGTCGCCTCCTAAGCGACAGGTCGGCAGTTCGAATCTGCCCGTCCCTACCAACACGCCGGCGGAATCCCGGATCTATTTGGAGGAAAGTGTTCGCCCGCAGTTTCTGTAGTGTCATCTCGATCCTCGGCCTGCTGCAGATTGCTTGCAATCGCGATCCCAAAGTGGTTCGGGACAAATGCCTCGCCAGCGGCAACCAGTATTTCCAAAGCGGCA
The DNA here is from genome assembly GCA_035632375.1 of Bryobacteraceae bacterium. GTDB lineage: Bacteria > Acidobacteriota > Terriglobia > Bryobacterales > Bryobacteraceae > Palsa-89. Next base: position 943 of record DASQGY010000295.1, read on the forward strand.
AGTACAAGGAAGCGTCCATCCTCTACCGCCGGGCGTTGCAGATGGATCCAAGATCCGGCGAAGCCCACTACTGGCTGGGACGGGTGGATCTGGAACTGCATCACTACGACGAAGCGCTGAACTCGTTTCGACGGGCCTGCGATTTGGATCCTTCGAACGAAGATGCGGCGGTCCGGTTGGGGGCCATTTATCTCGGCGCTTATATCAACGACCACGATTCGAACAAATGGGCGCTGGAGGAAGGCCGCACGGTAGTCGAGCGCATCCTCAAGAAGAATCCGAGGTCCTATGAGGGATTGCGGCTGGATGCCGATTTAGCGGCGGCCGCGAACGACCGCGATGGCGCGATCCAGAAGCTGCGCGACGCCAACGACATCAAACCGTGGCAGCCGGAAACAATCACCACGCTCATCCAGAACCTGGCGCTCGCCGGAAAGCGCGCGGAAGCCACCAAGCTGGGGCTGGAGTTCATCTCCCAAAACAAAACGTACGGGCCGGTCTACGATCTTCTCTACCTGAACTATCTGTACGGGGGGCAGCCACAGCAAGCCGAGGACATTCTGAAGAGCAAGATCGCGAACATTCCCCTCGATGGACTGAGCCGCATCGAGCTGGCGGCGTTCTATTACAGCCGGAGCCGCAAGCCGGACATGATCGGAGTGCTGGACAACCTCCGCTCGGACCGCAAGACTTTTCCCCAAGCGGACGCACTGATCGGCGATTTCTACGTGCGCATCGGCGACTTCGATTCGGCCATACAGTCCTATCGCGAAGGGCAGAAGAACTTGCCGAAGATGAACTTCGCTTATGACAAGCGCATCGCGGAAACTTTGATGGTGGCGGGCCGGCGCGATGAAGCGACGCAACTGGTGGCCAGGCTGCACAAGGAAAACCCGAGTGATGTGGAATCGTCCGCCATGCGTGCGGTGCTCCTGGCGAAGGGGAATCCGCAAGAGGTGCAAGTGGCCATCGGCGAATTGGAAGCGTTGGTGAACAAAGATCCGGGCAATGCGCTGTTGCACATGAGCCTGGGGCGCGCGTATGAGGCGAAAGGCGATCGGGACAGCCTGGACCGGGCGCGCCAGCATTTGCAGACGGCGGTGCTGTCGAATCGGAATTTGCTGCCGGCCAAGCAGAGCCTGGCGGAAGTGGAATTGGAAATCGGGCACAACCGCGAGGCGGTGCGTTACGCCGATGAAATTCTGCAGGTGAGTCCCGCGAACTATCAAGCTAAAATTACGCGCGCCGCCGGTTTGACCAAGATGGGCGAACTGGGTAAAGCGCATGACGAGCTGAGCGGCATTTTGAAGACCAGGGACTCCGCCGAGGTCCGCTTTCGGCTGGCTTGGGTGGATCTGGCCTCCAAGCGCTACGAGGAAGCGACGGCCGGTTTTCAGTCGCTGATGCGTTCCGGAGACGTCCGGGGAGTGATTGGTCTGGCGCGATGCAAGGAAGCGGAAGGGCAGATGGCGGCGGGGATCCAGATTCTGGAACGGGAAGTTGGTAGGAATCCGGAGAATGACGACTTGCGGATGGCGCTGGCCGAGACGCTGTACCGGTCCGCACGATTCCAAGATTCGAAAGCGCAACTGGAACGCTTGTTAGCCAAGAATCCCAATGCCGTGGAGACGCAGCTCCGGATGGGCGACGTACTGAATCGCTTGGGCGATAAGCAGGGGGCGATACAGCATCTGCGGAAGGCGCGGGAACTGCAGCCTTCGAATCCAGGGGCGGCGTATGGGCTGGCGTTGATGCTGGATCAGAGCGGCCAGACGGATCAGGCGCGCGTGGCGTATGAGGACGTGCTGAAGCTGGACCCGGAGAATGTGCAGGCGTTGAACAACCTGGCGTACATCAAAGCTGAGGATGGCCTGGATCTGGATCAAGCACTGGGGTTGGTGCAGCGCGCGCTGCAGAAGTCGCCGAACGATCCAAATATTTCGGACACTCTGGGGCTGATTTACGTCCGCAAGAAGCTGACGGTTCAGGCGGTGGTCTTGCTGCAGGGGCTGGTAGCGCGCGTGCCTGACAATCCGGCGTACCGTTTGCATCTGGCGATGGCGCTCTACGACAAGGGCGAGAAGGCGCAGGCGAAGAAGGAACTGGAGGCCGCGCAGAAGTATAAGCCGTCGGCGGCGGAGATGGCCAAGATCCGGGAGTTGGTGGCGCGGATCGGGTAGGCGCTACGGCTCGAACTTCACCAACATATTCTGCCTGGGCAACGCGTCGAGGGCGCCTCTGCATAAGCTATGCCCGCCCGCAAGAGCCCAATGATGGCCAAGTGTTTTCCTGGATGCATAGCATCAAGCTCTCAAAATAAAACAGTGGAACACAAACTCTGTGGGGGACGTAGCATTGACATGAATGTTGCAAGTCACTAACATGTAGGTATTCTATGCCTTCCATTCCTATGCCTAAGGGCTCGCTTGCCATGCTGATTCTACGGGTGCTCCGGAGCGGCCCGCTGCACGGATATGCCATCGCGCAGTGCATCCGGCAGTTGTCGGGCGATGTGTTGGGGGCTGAAGAGGGCTCGCTTTATCCGGCGCTGCAACGAATCCTGCTGGAAGGGTGGGCGGCCGCCGAATGGGGAACATCCGAATCCGGCCGGCGCGTACGTTTCTATAAACTGACGCGGGATGGCGTGAAGCAACTCAAACGGGAGCTGAACGAATACGAGCAGGCGACGGCGGCCATTCAAGCGATTCTCCGGTTGGCGTGATGCGCAACATACGAAAGCTAGGGAGGCGCGTCTATTTTCTCCTTCACCGCGACCGCCTGGAACGCGAACTAACTGAAGAAATGGAGATACACCGCGAAATGATGCCGCCGGATAACAGTTCACACTTTGGGAGCGCCACAAGACTGCGGGAAGAATCGCGCGAGGCGTGGTCGTGGATGTGGCTCGAACGACTCTGGCAGGATCTATCGTACGGCGCCCGCGTTCTTTGGCGCGCGCGAGGGTTCACTCTAGGCGCCGTCGCGGTGCTGGCGCTCGGTGTTGGCGTGAATTTAGCGGAATTCCAAATCTTCGACGCGGCGATCTTCCACCGCATCACTGTTCCAGATATAAACGTGCTGGTCCAGTTTACACGCGCTTCGAAGGAAGGGGCACGCCTGGGCTTCCCACCGGCCGCCGTCGAATTCTATCGGGCGGAGAGCAGTTCGTTTGCCTGGTTGATTTCGGAAGACACGAGCATCAGTGTGGTTGTGGATGGCGATGCGGCGGGGCAGCGATCGAGCCTGGTGTCTTCCAATTATTTCGGCAGCCTGCGAATTCTTCCGGCGTGGGGCCGCCTCTTGGACGAGCGGGATTCGCAACCCGGCGCGCCGGCGGTCGCGGTACTTGGTTACGACTATTGGCAGAGTCATTGGGGCGGGGACCCGCAAGTAGTTGGCCGCACGGTCCACGTCAACAACAAAGCAGTCCAGGTTGTGGGCGTAGCGCCTTACACCTTTGAGGGACTATCGCCACGGCGGACGGCCGTGTGGTTGCCCGCTGCCATTCGCCCGTTGCTGGTGGCCGGCAGTCCTCCGATACAGCAGGACTATTCGCGCGACGCCGCAGCGCTCTTCGGCGAGTTGAAGGCCGGTGTTTCGCGGGCCGCCGGCGATGCCGAACTCACCTCGCTCACCCGTGAATTGATTCGCAGACAGCCGCGCGCTTTTCGCGCCGACGAACAAATCCAGGGAAACCTGGTCCAAGACTCGCTTTCTCGCACGGCTGGACGGTCCCCGGCGGTCGCTATTTTCGTAGTGATGGTGCTGTTGGTGCTGTTCTCCGCATGCGCCAATCTGGGCAACATGCTGTTGGCCCGGGGACTGGCGCGGCAGCGCGAAATCGATATCCGCCTGGCAATCGGGGCCAGCCGTACCCGGATCGTCCGGCAATTGATGACCGAAAACTTTCTGCTGGCTGTCCTTGGGACCATCGCCGGCATGGGCTTCGGTGCGATCGCGGCACGGGTGCTGCTGAATGCGTTGAACGCTCCGCGAAACATCCAACTGCAGGTGAGTTGGCCGATTCTAGTGGCCGGAGTGGTGGTGACCTTTTTCTCAGCTGCCGCGTTCGGTCTTCCAGCGGCATTGCAAACGGTCCAAACGGTTCGCCGGAATCATCGAAAGCTCCACTTACGGCAGAGCCTGGTGGGAGTGCAGGTAGCCGTGAGCTGCCTCCTGTTGATCGCCTCGGCTGTGCTGGCGCATCACGGAATTCTCAGTTCGTCCATCGACCTTAAATTCGATTATGCGAACATGATTGTAATCGATCCCCAACTTTTCGCGCGACATTTGCCAGTTGCTGTCGCGCTCCAGAAACTGGATGCTCTCACCACTCAGTTAAGCGCTCTTCCGGGCGTGGACGGCGTGACGGCCACTGTTATCCCGCCGCTCAGCGGACGCATCAGGCTGGACAGCCTGCCCGGCTTGCCGCGTGTTTACAGGAATGCAGTCGCGCCTTCGTATTTCAGCGTGATGGCGCTGCCCATGGTGCGTGGCCGGACATTTCTGCCCGGCGAACAGAACGCCGTCATTGTCAGCGAATCCGCCGCGCGGGCTGTGTGGCCGAATGAAGATCCCGTGGGGAAGGTCTGGAATTTTGCGGGCGCTGCGCGCACAGTGACGGGCGTGGTTAAGGACAGTGGAGCAAATATTCTGGCCGATCCCGATTCCATCGAGGCCTACACGCCAATTTATGGCACCGATGTGGAGGGTAGCGCGCTCATACTTCACTCACGAAGCGACCCGGCGCTACTGTTGCGTCTTATTTCGAATGCCGGTGGGGCATCCGACGATGCTCTATCGATGTCGCTGATGCGTGCCTCGCGGGACAATTTCCTTGCGGCAATGAGCAGACTTACCACACTCATCGGCTCTATCGGCGTGGTCGCGACGGCCCTGGCTGCGGCCGGAATGTTCGCACTGGTCGCGTTCACAGTGGCGCAGAGAAAGCGTGAGCTCGGTATTCGCATCGCAATTGGCGGAAGGCCTCGGCATGTTCTCGGGGTGCTCTTGTCGCAAAATGTGAGGCCAACAGCGATCGGGATCGTCGCCGGGACGATCCTGGCTGTGATTCTTACCAGGCTGGTCCGCAGCTTCATCGCGCTTCAGTTTGGCGACGGCGTGGATGTTACCGGATTTTCAGCCGGCCTCGCCTGCTTTGCCCTCGTGGCGATATTGGCGACGCTGTCGCCGGCGCGGCGGGCGTTACGGATCGATCCGGCGGCGACGCTGCGGGAGGAGTAGTTCAAGCCATGGACGAGCGTCGGCACGAGTGCCGACGCGGCACGCAAAAGTGCGTGCGCTACTCGCCCATCACCGGTTCGTACGCTTCATCCGGCCTGGGCCGGAGATTTGGATTGCGCATCAGGATTCGGGCGCAGGTGTTCCAGCGCAGGATCGCGTCGTCGTTGGCGGGCGGGTGCATGGTCGCCGCTTTTTCGTAGCAGGCCATGGCTTCGCGGAAGGCGTCGTAGGCGGTGAAAGCGGCGTTCGGGGAACCTTTGCGGAGTTGGGCGTGGGCGCTGCGTTCCCAAATGATGCCGGCGTAGTAGTGCTGATCGTATTCGGTCTTTAAGCGGGGCAGCAGTTCGCGGGCTTTGCCCGCTGCCGCGCCGTGGCCGAATTGGTCGGTGAGAGAGAGCAGCAGCATCACCAGAGCCTGCTGATTCTCGGGATCGATATTCAATACATCGAGGCAGATGCTCTCCGCCAGCGACGGCTCGTTAATCAGGCGATAGCGCTCCGCCTTTTCGAGGGCCTCATGAATGCCGGCCGTCGATATCGGTTTCAGTTCGTACTGCATTGGTTGCTCCTGCGGCTAGGAACCGAACATTCGGAAAAGCTTGCCGAGCGGGTCGAAGAAACGATCGACCACGCGCTCCTTTAAGGGAATGATCGCATTATCGGTGATGGTAATGCTCTCCGGGCATACCTTGGTGCAGCACTTGGTGATGTTGCAGTAGCCGATGCCGCCCGCCTTTTTCAAATCCTCCAGGCGATCTTCGACGTCGAGCGGGTGCATTTCAAGCGCGGCGGCGTAGACGAAAAACCGAGGGCCGATGAACTGATCGTGCAGGTGATGGTCGCGCAGCACGTGGCAAACATCCTGGCAAAGGAAGCACTCGATACACTTGCGGAACTCCTGCACGCGGTCGACATCTTCCTGGGCCACGCGCCAGGTACCGTCGGGAGCGTCAGGCTTGCGCGGTTTGAATTTCTTGATGGCCTTCTTAACGCCGTAATTCCAGGAGACGTCGGTCACCAGGTCCCGGATGTGCGGAAAGCTCTTCATCGGCTGTACCGTGATCGGCTCATCTAGCGGCAGGGTATTCATGCGCGTCATGCACATGAGTTTTGGCATGCCGTTGATTTCGGCCGAGCACGAGCCGCACTTGCCCGCCTTGCAATTCCAGCGGACGGCGAGGTCGTTGGCCTGCTCCGCCTGGATGTGGTGGATGGCGTCGAGCACCACCATGCCTTCGGAGATTTCGGTGGAGTAGTCGGTGAATTGGCCGGTCCCTTTCTCACCGCGCCAGATGCTAAAGGTCGCCTTTGGCATACACCCCCTTATTTTCAGGCGGCAGACGCCAGGCGGCAGGAGGCAGCGAACGGTCGGCTATGTGAGATGTCCAAGCCTGCTTCCTGCCGCCTGCCGCCTGCTGCCCGCTTCCCGGCCTCATTTCATTTCCTCAATCACCGCGCGCAGCTCGTCGCTCATTTTCACCACTGGCTCCTGGGTCACCTTCATTTCGCCGTTCTTGTCTTTGCGGACCAGGAGATTCACTTTGCTGAATGACTCGTCTTTTTCCGGGTGGTCGTCGCGGAAATGGGCGCCGCGGCTTTCTTTGCGCGTCAAGGCGGCGCGCGTTATGGCTTCCGATACCGTAAGCAGGTTCGTCAGATCCAGCGCGGTGTGCCAGCCTGGGTTGTATTCGCGATTGCCAGTTACTGAAACACGAGTGGCGCGATCGGCCAGTTTGTGGATTCCTTCCAGGGCCCGGGCCATTTCCTCTTCGCGGCGGACGATGCCGACCAAGTCCTGCATCATGTCCTGCAGGTCGTGCTGAACCTGATACGGGCTTTCGCCTCCGGTTCGTTCGAATGGTTCCAGCGAGCGGCGCGCCACTTCGTCCACTTGCGCCATGTCGATGGCCGGCGCGGTGTTTTCTTTGGCGAATTTCGCGGCGAATTCGCCGGCGCGCTTGCCGAAAACTACCAGGTCCGATAGGGAATTGCCTCCCAGTCGATTGGCCCCGTGGAGTCCTGCGCCGCACTCGCCCGCGGCGAACAAGCCGGGGACATCGGACATTTGCGTATCGCCGTCCACACGCACGCCGCCCATCATGTAATGCGTCGTCGGCCCGATTTCCATCGCTTCTTTCGTGATGTCGATGTCGCCCAGTTGTTTGAACTGGTGGTACATGCTGGGCAGCTTTTTCTTGATGTGCTCGGCGGCGTTCGGAATTTTCTCTTTGATCCAGGCGATATCCAGGAACACGCCGCCGTGCGGAGTGCCGCGGCCCTCACGAACCTCGCGCATGATGCAGCGAGCCACGTGGTCGCGCGTGAGCAACTCGGCTGGGCGGCGGGCGCTCTTGTCGCCCATCACATAGCGCCAACCTTCTTCCGGAGTGTCGGCGGTCTGGCTGCGATAGTTGGGCGGAATATCGTCGAACATGAAGCGCTTGCCCTGGTTGTTCACCAGGATTCCGCCTTCGCCGCGCACACCTTCGGTGACCAGCAGGCCGCGGACGCTGGGCGGCCAGATCATTCCCGTGGGATGGAACTGAACGAACTCCATATCCAGCAGCGTCGCGCCGGCGTGATAGGCCAGCGAGTGGCCGTCGCCGGTGTATTCCCAACTATTGCTGGTGATTCTGTACGCCCGGCCAATGCCGCCGGTGGCCAGCACGATGGCCTTGGCATGGAACAGCTTGTAGCGGCCGCGCTCGCGATCGTAGCAGAATGCGCCGGCAATGCGATCGCCGCTCTTCAGCAGCGTGATGACCGTGCATTCCATTTGGAAATCGATGCCGCGGTGGATGCCGTGATCCTGAAGTGTGCGGATCATCTCCAGGCCGGTGCGGTCGCCGACGTGGGCCAGGCGCGCGTACTTGTGCCCACCGAAATTGCGCTGCAGGATGCGGCCGTCCTTGGTGCGGTCGAACACCGCGCCCCA
>DASQGY010000296.1:0-40120 GCA_035632375.1 Bryobacteraceae bacterium
TCGTTCCTTTTACGCGCGGGCATATATACCTATGACGAATCTTGCCGGGTGTTTCCTCTGCACGCGCTATTCTGTGAGTAATCGGGCCAGCTTCCACGGGTAGACGTACCGCTCCTGCGCCGTTTGCGGACTTGGCAGGCCCAGGGCCCAGATTCCCTTACTCCTGGTGTTCTGAGTTCGCACCCGGCGAATTGCCAAGTGATGTATTACGCGATTGTGGTTCTTGTTGACAAGTGTATGATCCACTGGTAGTATTTTCTCAGTAGTTTACTTATCCGCCAACACCAAGCGAGATCTGATCGATTTGCTTGGCCCGCGAGTAGTGATCCCGCAACAACGAGCTGAGTAGACTTGACTGTGGTGCGCGCATTTCTTTCGACCACGGTATGGTTTCGTTTCGAAGAGGTCCAAGAACGTGACTGAGACGGTGGCAGCTTGCCCGGTCCTGCTGCAAGCAACTCTCCCCTATTGAACCATTTCACGCTAGGGAGCTTTTATGAGTGTAGCGATTCGCAGAAGCAAGATGATCAGTTTTCGGCTTTCGCCTGAGGAATACCAGACGCTTCAGGCGGCCTGCGCGGAACAACGGGTGCGCAGCATCTCCGACCTAGCACGCATGGCCATGCAACGGGTAATCTCGCCGCACAGCCTGGCAGACCCGCTGTCGGATGAAGTCCGGGATCTCCGGGATCGTGTGCGTCTGCTGGCCTTCGAGCTAGATCGTCTGTCCAAAGTAGTGGAGACTCGAAGTTAACTGTCCCAAATGTAAAGATTTGCGGGTATTGGCCGATGGTTGATAGGGGAGGGCTCGGTACCTGGGCTATTGCCGCTCGAAACTATTCGTCGCTTGCCTATTGCTGCTCGGGTTGCCAGCCGCCGTCTTGGGGCAGCGCTACAGCTTCAAGCTGTACGCCCGTCCGCAGGGGCTGGGGAACCTGTCCACTCTCTGTCTACTCCAGGATTCCGCCGGTTACCTCTGGATCGGTACGCAACATGGGCTCTTCCGCTATGACGGTGCGCACTTCACCGGGTTCGAGCTCGATTCCGGGCTGCCGAGCGCCAGAATCGAAACACTGCATGAAACGCCAGATCGTGTCCTGTGGGTCGGAACAGCGACCGGGTTGGCGCGGCGGGATGGCGCCCGCTTCGTGCCCGTGGATGTCGGGCGTCCCATCGAGATCGTCGGCCGCAGTGAAATCGCCTCGGACCGGACCGGCAACTTATATGTAAGCAGCTCGGCTGGTCTTCTGATCGGGAATCGTGAAGGAGCGGCATATCGTTTCCGGAATGCGCCTGGCAGGCCTGACGGGGGAGCGGTGCACGGGCTGCACGTTGCTCCGGATGGGGTGTTGTGGTCCGGCTGTGGGACCGGCATCTGCCGGATGGAGTCGGGCAGGGTCACCGCGTTCGACGAGGGCTTCGGAGTCCCGAAGGATCGTTGGGACGCGATCATTACGGATCAGGAAGGTACGCTGTGGATTCGCAGCTCCACTCGTCTGCTGCGAAGGCTCCGCGGCGCGGCTCGATTCGAACCCGCGGACGCGAAAATCCCGGACAACAGCGACTTCGCCGCGATGTCGTTGGGGCCCGCCGGAGAATTATTCATCGCAACGGACCTCGGGGTTATGATCCGCAGCCATGGAACGTGGCGGCAGATTGGCAAAGCGCAGGGACTACCCTCCAACTCCACCAGCAGTGTACTGGTGGACCATGAAGGATCCATCTGGGTGGGGCTTCTCGGACTCGGCGTCACACGCTGGCTGGGCTATCAACAATGGGAGAACTGGACATCGGCCGAGGGCTTGAGCAGCGACACCGTCTGGGGAATGCAGCGCGATCGCGCCGGCGATCTCTGGGTCGGCACCGATTTCGGGCTGAACCGCCTGCACATCGGACCCGATGGCCGTCCGAACTGGCGCTCCTGGACCGAGCGCGACGGACTGAATGGAAACAAGGTTCGCTATGTGATCGCGGATCCGGATGGTGACATCTGGACCGGCAGTTCGCCGGGAGGAGTTTCACGGGTGAATCCGCGAACCGGCGCGGTGGCACGCTATGGCGCCCGCGACGGCTTGGCGAACGATCGCGTGACAGCGCTTCGGCTGGATGGGCGGGGAGGCCTGTGGGTGGGCACTCGGGGAGGAATCTTTCATGGCATCCCGCGGGGCGGCGGCTTGCACTTCGACCGGGTTCAGGTGCCGTGGAGCGATCCAAACGAGATCTTCTTCGATTCTCGCGTGGACCGGCAGGGACGCTCATGGCTTTGCGGCAGCCGCGGTCTGATCCGGCTGGAGAAAGGCCGCTGGAAGCGATTCACCACCAAGGATGGATTAGTCAGCAACTACCTGGGCTATATCACGCAGGCGCCGGATGGCGCTCTGTGGATCGGATATCGCGAGCCCTACGGTGTTTCGCGCGTTACCGTAGACGGCGACAAACTCAACGTGCGCACCTTTACGAAGAAGGACGGCTTGGGTTCGGACAAGCCTCTTTTTGTCGGCGTGGATGTCAGGGGACGGATCTGGTACGGCAGTGACAGTGGAGTGGATACTTATGACGGAACGCGCTGGCGTCACTACGATCAGCAGGACGGGCTCATCTGGGACGACTGCGACGGCAATTCGTTCCTGGCGGACTCGGACGGAAGCGTGTGGCTTGGCACCAGCGGCGGGCTCTCACACTTCCGTCCCCCCGCTCGCCTCGAAGCGGAAATTCCTCCCAGCATAGAAATCACACAGGCCCAGGTGGGAGACCGCGCGACAGTCGCTTCGCCATCTATAATCGTGCCTCCCGGCCATCCTCGGCTGTCGGTGTCTTTCGCAGCGCTCACTTTCCTGCATGAGAGCGACGCGCAATTTCGCTATCGCTTGCTGGGATTCGAAAAGGACTGGGTGGAGACACCGCTGCGGCAGTTGCAGTATTCGAACTTGGCGCCCGGCCGATACACGCTGGAAGTGACCGCGCGCGGCGCTCAGGGGGAGTGGAATCCAGCGCCGGCGAGAGCTTCCGTGGAGGTTCTGCCGGCCTGGTGGGAAACCTGGTGGGCGCGTACCACTGGTCTCGTTCTGGTGCTGTTGGTGGTGTGGCAATACGTTCGCTTTCGGGAGGGACGCTATCGCCGGCAACAACAGCATCTGGAGCTGGCAGTGGACCAGCGCACTAGTGAGCTTCGAGTCCAGACCGAGCGGATCGAGAGGAAGAACGCGGAAATCGAACTGCTGCTCAAGGACGCCCAGGAAGCGAGCCAACTCAAAAGCGAATTTCTGGCCAACATGAGCCACGAGATTCGTACCCCCATGAACGGCGTGCTGGGGATGACCGCGCTCACCTTGGGAACCGAGTTGAATGGCGAGCAACGCGAGTATATGGAAGCGGCGCAGCAGTCGGCTTCCTCGTTGCTCAGCTTGCTGAATGAGATTCTGGATTTTTCCAAGATCGACGCCGGACGGCTGGAATTGGAGAGTGTCGCTTTTTCTCCCGCGGAGTGTGTTCGCGAAGCCATTCAGACCTTGGCGGGTACCGCGCAGCAGAAGGGGCTGGAGATCGAATATTCAATTTCCGCGGAGGCGCCGGAGACAGTTCTGGGAGATCCCACCCGTCTACGCCAGATTCTGTTGAATCTGATTGGGAACGCCTTGAAGTTTACCGAGCACGGGCGCGTCCGAGTGGAGTTGGGTGTGGAGCAATGCGGCGCGGAGGATTTGTCGCTGCGATTCGCAGTGAACGACACCGGGGTCGGCATTCCGGTCGAAAAACAGCGGTTCATTTTTGAGCCGTTCCGTCAGGCCGACGGTTCCACCACGCGCAAACATGGGGGCACTGGATTGGGTCTGGCCATTTGCGTCCGGTTGGTGGAGATGATGGGCGGGCGCATTTGGGTGGAGAGCGAGCCTGGAAGCGGCAGCACATTCTTCTTTACCGGCCAGTTTCGTTCGAGCGAGCCGGTCCGGCCGGAGGAGAAATCGACGCCGGCGTTCACTTGGCAGACCAACGGTCTGGATCGCGGAATTCACCAGAACGGACTGAACATTCTGGTGGCGGAAGACAACGCGGTGAATCAGCGCGTGGTGAGCCGTTTTCTGGAGAAGAGAGGCGATCGCGTCACGGTGGTCAACAACGGACGGGAGGCTTTGCGGGCCCTGGAACACGACTCGTTCGATCTGGTCCTGATGGATGTGCAGATGCCCGAAATGGACGGGTTGGAGGCCACCACCATCCTTCGCGCCCGCGAGCAAGCCAGCGGCGGCCACGTTCCCGTGTTAGCGCTGACCGCGTACGCCATGAAAGGCGACCAGGATCGCTGTTTTCACGCCGGCATGGACGGCTACGTTTCGAAGCCAGTCCGGCCGGAGGAACTATTCGCGGCGATGGAGCAGGTGTTGGCGGCGAGCAAGCCCGGCTGATACGGCCGCTCCCTGGAGTTTCTACATTTCCAACACGCGCAGACTAGAGACGTTGTTGAAAAAGTCCTCCGAATCGATGGCCGCCGATGAACGCAGATAAACGCAGATCAAAAACAAATGATTTATCGGCGTTCATCGGCGTTCATCTGCGGCCAAAAGTTGTTATTCAGCATCGTCTCTAGCTTGCACTAGGCCGGCCGATACGTGCGCTCCACTGGAGAACTATCCTAGTGGAGATGGCCAAGAAGACCAAGAGCGCTGCCCGGCAGATTCCCGCTGAGGTGCCTGCCGCAATCGATCTGAAAGATCCCAGCCTGTACATCAACCGGGAGCTCAGTCTGCTTGCGTTTCAGCGGCGCGTGCTGGAAGAAGCCGACGACGAACGGAACCCGCTGCTGGAGCGCGTGAAGTTCCTGTCCATTCTCGGGTCGAATCTGGATGAGTTCTTCATGGTCCGCGTGGCCGGCCTGATCAGCCAGATGGATGCCGGCATCCTGGATGTCGGGCCCGACGGCATGTCGCCGCGTGCGCAACTGGTGGCCATCCGGCGCGAGATGAAGCGGCTGTATGCCGACGCTTACCGTTGCCTGGTGGCGAAGCTTTACCCGGCGCTGGAGCAAAGCGGCATCCAGATACTGGAATACTCTGCACTCAACGACACGCAACTGCGCGTGACCGGGAACTACTTTTCCGAAACCGTATTCCCGGTCCTGACGCCGCTGGCTTTCGATCCAGGCCGGCCGTTTCCGCATATTTCGAATCTGAGCTTGAACATGGCCGTGCTGATTCGCGACCCGCAGGGCACCGAGCACTTCGCGCGCGTCAAGGTGCCCGACTCGTTGCCGCCACTCGTTCCGGTGAACCGCTCTGGAAAGCCGACGCCGAAGCGGAAACTGTCGGCGAGCCGGCTGGAATTCGTTTGGCTGGAGCAATTGATCGCAGCGCAATTGCCCTCGCTCTTCCCGGGGATGCAGGTGCTGGAAGCGTATCCGTTTCACGTGACCCGCGACGCCGACATGGCCATCAAAGAACTGGAGGCGGAGGATCTGCTGGAGAGTATCGAGGAAGGAGTGCGGCAGCGCCGCTTTGGCAGCGTGGTGCGCATGATGGTCAGCGAAGACATGCCCACGACCATGTTGGATATTCTCACCAGCAACCTGGAAGTGGAACCAAGCGACATTTATCGCATCAAGGGCCCGCTCTCGCTGAGCCGGCTGATGCATGTCTACAATCTGGATCGTCCGGACCTGAAGGATGTTCCGTTTGTTCCGGCGATCCCGCCAGTGTTGGCCGAAGCCAGTGCGGAGGAAGATATTTTCGCGCTCATCAGCCGCCAGGACATTCTGCTGCACCATCCTTTCGATTCCTTCCAGCCGGTGGTGGACTGGCTGAACAAGGCGGCGACCGATCCCAATGTGCTGGCCATCAAAGCCTGCCTGTATCGCGTCGGGCGCAAGGCGCTGGTGGTGCAGGCGTTGCTCAAAGCCATCGAGGAGGAGAAGCAAGTCGCGACTCTGGTGGAGTTAAAAGCGCGGTTCGATGAAGAGAGCAACATCGAATGGGCGCGTGCACTGGAAGACGAAGGCGTCCACGTAGTCTACGGGCTGATCGGTTTGAAGATCCATTGCAAAGTGATGATGGTGGTGCGGCGCGAGGGCGACCGGATTGCACGCTACGTCCATCTCTCCACCGGTAATTACAACGCCGTTACCGCGCACTTCTACACCGACATCGGAATGTTCACCGCCAATGAGGAGATCGGCGACGATGTCACGCATTTGTTCAACTACCTCACCGGCTACTCCGCGAAGAGCGATTACCAGCGCTTGCTGGTGGCGCCGGTCAATATGCGGGCGCGGATACAAGCGATGATCCTCCGCGAGATCGACAATCAGAACCAAGGGCTCAAGGGCCACCTGATCTTCAAGATGAACGCCCTGGTGGACCCGGATATCATTCGGCTGCTCTATCGCGCATCGCAGGCGGGCGTCAAGATTCAGTTGCTCACGCGCGGCATTTGCGCCCTGCGGCCGGGACTTCCGGGAATCAGCGACAACATCGAGGTGACCAGCATCGTGGGCCGCTTCCTGGAGCACAGCCGCGTCTATTATTTCCGCAATGGCGGCGACGAAGAGATGTATTTGGGGAGCGCGGACATGATGCCGCGCAATCTGGATCATCGGGTGGAGATATTATTCCCGCTGGCGGAGGAGCGGCTGATCGCGAGAGTCCGCGACGAATTCCTGGCCACGTATCTCAGCGATACGGTGAAGGCGCGGCGGATGCTCTCGGACGGCACCTATGTGCGGCGCAAGCCCGGACCGGGCAAGCGTCCCGTGAACGCGCAGGAAGTGCTGATGCCCAAACGCCGCTCGGCCGAGATTCATTTATGAGACTGTAATCTTCCACCGGCGCGCGTACCGCATAATGTGGAAGTGAGCCGCTACCTTTCTATTTTGGCGTTGAGCTGGTGCTCCATCCTGTCGGGTCAGTCGCCGGCCGATCCTGTAACGCCCGAACCCGCCGCCGAACGTTGGAGTGTCTACTACCAAGCCACTTCCATCGGCCAATACCATGGCACGTTCCACTCGCCATACCAGGGCCCGTTCAGTCTGCAGGACTCGCCGGAGCGCGACGTTTCGCTGACCACCACATTGTTCTTCGGCCTGCGGCTGGCGCCGAATACGCAGTTCTACTTCGACCCCGAGATCGCCGGCGGCCGCGGATTCAGCGGCGTGAACGGCATCGCCAACTTCAGCAACGGAGAACTGCCGCGCGTGGCCAGCGCCACCCCCAAGCCGTACATCGCACGTCTGTACATCACCCAGGATTTTGGATTCGGACCGGAGAAAGAAAAAATCTCGAGCGACGCCAATCAGCTCGCCGGCGAGCGGCCGATGATCCGTTACAGCATTACGGTTGGCCGCTTCACGGTTACCGATTTCTTCGACAACAATCGCTACTCGCACGACCCACGGACGCAGTTCATGGGTTGGGGCATCATGTACAACGGCGCATGGGATTATCCGGCGGACACGCGCGGCTACACCTGGGGCTGGGTTCACGAGTTCCACGCGAAGAACTGGTCGCTGCGGTACGGAAGCGCGGCCGAGCCGAGAACGGCCAATGGTCTGCGTTTCGATCGGCGGGTGCTGGTCAATCGCGGGGATGTGGTCGAAGGAGAAGCGCGTTACTCGCTAGGGGAGCATCCGGGCGCGGTGCGGCTGCTCGGATATTGGAATCACGCCAACGCCGGCGATTATGCGGAGGCCATCCGGTTGAGCCAGCAGACCGGCGGCAGGCCGGATGTGACCGCTACACGCAAGAATGGCACTTTGAAAACCGGCATGGGACTGAATCTGGAACAGGAGATCACCAAGAATGTCGGCGTGTTCGGCCGGCTCGGTTGGAACGACGGCAAAACCGAGAGCTTCGCGTTCACGGCCATCGACCGGCTGCTCAATGCCGGAGTTTCGGTTGCCGGGACAAAGTGGAAGCGTCCCAACGACACCGTTGCATCGGCGATCACTGTGAGCGGTCTGGCCGATGTTCACCGGGATTATCTTGCGCGTGGCGGCCTGGATTTTCTGATCGGCGATGGAAAACTGAACTATGGCCCGGAGCGGGTCTGGGAGAGCTATTACAGCGCTCGTCTGTTCCCAGGCTTTTTCACCACATTCGATTTACAGCGCATCGACAACCCGGCGTTCAATCGCGACCGTGGCCCGGTATGGGTGTCGTCCATCCGCCTTCACCTGGAACTGGGCAAAGAGACTTTTTCGCGTCCTTGAGCTGGCGTCGACGAAGAAGTGAGACTGCGGCCCGCGGGTTTCCTTAGCGTCCGCCCGACTAGCGCCGGTGAGCGCAACGAGTCGATCCAGACTCGAACCTGCTGCGCATCTCCGAATTGTTGACGCCAGTGATGACGAAACTCATCGCGTTGTTTGCGCTGTTTTTTCTTGAGCCGGCCGGCCAGCGCTTCGCCGCCCTTGAAGGGCGCCACCACCTGTTCGACGGTGGTCCAGTCGCGGATCTCACCGAGCAATACCTGGGTTTGCCGGACTTTTTCCAGCCAGCGATTGTACCCTGTTGCGTAGAGCGGGGCGAAGAGTTCCAGCGTGTAACGAAACTTGCGGCTGACGATCCGGAATTCTTCCAGTTCCTGAGGCGGCGCTTTGGCGGCCACCATTTCATTTCCGATGTGAAAGAACTCCTTGGCCATGACCGGTAGAATCTCGCCCGCGGTCTGTTCAATTGGAATGCCCCGGAAAGCATCGCCTTGACTGGTGAGCGACGATTCGAGCGCGGCTCGCCATTTCATGGACGACTTGCGCTCGATCCAACGGCGCAGGACGCCGGTCAAGTCGCGCGCGGCCTCTTTGCGGCGGCCCTGAAGCTTGGATCGGAGGCCGGCTCCGTCCAGCCGGGGGGATTTGACAATAACCTTCAATGCGGTGTCGTAGCGGCCCACGTCGCTGGCCAGATCGAGCACTCTCTTGAGCCGCCGGCGCAGCTTGCGGGTCTCTTTGCCGTCGAAGCAGAGCTGGAATACCTTTAGCAGGCGGGTAAATCTCCGAATGGCCACGCGCAGGTCGTGGACGGCCACGGAATCGCGGGATTTTATGGTGTGATTGGCCTGAAACGCCAGGCGGCCCAATAGGCGGCCGGCTTGTTCCCGTGCAAACTTTCGGGTGTCGGTGGGGGTGGCCATAACAGGCGTGACGTTGCTATTGTTACACGATTGTCAGGAGGGCCGGGAAGGTTGCGATACGCTCCAGGAGCCCTAAGTTACGCGTAGTGCGGCCGACGGTTCGATCGCCGTGGCCCGGCGGGCAGGCAAGAAGCCCGCGAGAGCTAGGACTGCGGCCAGCAGGATGCCCGCTCCGAGGAAGGTGACAGGGTCCCACGGGCTTGTTCCGAAAAGCAGCGAAGGGGCCGCTACTCCATAAATCCCTTTGGACATGAGTCGAGTAGCGGTGAGAGCTAGAGGCAATCCGATGGCCATGCCGATCAGGCCCAGGGTCGCGACCTCGCGCAGCACCATACGCAGCGTGTCGTTTCGTCCGGCGCCCAACGCCATGCGGATGCCGAGTTCGCGGGTGCGCTGGCTGACGCCGTAAGAGACCACGCCGTAGAGGCCGACCGCGGTAAGAATCAGGCCGAGCAATCCCAGAGTGCCGACCAGTTCGGCGGTGATCTGGTAGGTTTGCGCGGAGTATCGGATCAGCTCATTTTCGGTAGTGATGGTGAGCGGATCCAGGCGCGAATCGACGGACTTGAGCACTTGGCGGGCGGTGGGCGCGAGCGCCGTTGGATCGGTTGAGGTTTCGATCAGGTAGGTGATTTCACTCTCGATATTTGGCCAGTAGGCGAGATACAAGTACGGCTCGGGCGCTTCGCCGACATTGTTGATGGGCGCGTTCTTAGCGATGCCGATGACGCGGTGAACCTTGCCTTTGGGCCCGCCGATCAGGATAGTTTTACCAACGGCGTCGTCGTTGGGCCAGAACCGCTGGGCCATTTTTTCGTTGACGATCACGGAATTTGCGCCCGCTGTGTCGTCGCGTTGCTCGAAGCCGCGGCCGCGCAGAATGGGAGTGCCCATGGTATCGAGGAAGTTCCGGGTGACGGAGTTGTACTTGATTTCGAAGGGCGGGGAATTGGCGAACTCGGTGCGTCCGGGGAACATCACGCGCTGGAACATGCCGTTGCTGGAGAGGCTCAGAGGGGCGCGGACCGCACCGGCAACGCTGCGAACTCCGGGCATGGCGGCGAAATGATCCTGGATGTCCTGGTACAGCGACACTTTGGGATCGTCGGCCGATAGCCAGACCAGGAGCAGTTGCTTGCGGCTGAATCCGAGATCGCTGTAGCGAGTGTTGGCGAAGCTTCGCACCAGGACGCCGGCGGAGGCCAGCAAGACCAGCGAAAGAGCCACTTCGGCAACCACCAGCCAGTTGCGCAGAGGCCAGCGCCGGCTAGCGGAAGCGAAAGCGGCCTCGCCCTTCAGAGCCGGCACCAGGTCGGGGCGCGCGGATTTCCAGGCGGGAGCCAGACCGAACAAGACGACGGTGACCAACGAGACGGCCAGAGTGAATGCCAACACGCGCGAATCGAACTGAAAGTCGACAATGCTGGGTTCGAAACCTGGCGGCTGCACCATCAGTGCGGGCAAGATGGCAATGAGCCAACCGCCGATAACCGCTCCTAACGCCAGTCCCAAGATGCCGAGAAGCAGATTCTCAGCCATGAGTTGGCGGATCAGGCGCGCCCGTCCCGCGCCGAGCGCGAGGCGTACCGCCATCTCCTTGCCGCGGACTCCGGCGCGCGAGAGCAGCAGGTTGGCGACGTTGACGGACGAGATCATCACCACCAGGAGCACGATGATGAGTAGCGCAAGGCCATTGGCGCCGGCCTCCTTCATCCGATAGTGGAAGTCGGAGACGACAGCGGCGCGACGGCCTTTGTTGGTCGCCGGGTACGCTTCGGCTATGCGGGTTGCGATAGCTTCCACTTGGGCGTTGGCCGATCGCTCTGTCGCGCCAGGCGCGAGGCGTCCCACGACGTGAAACCACCGGCTACCGCGATTCTCCAGCTCTCGCACGTCGCCGAGGCGCGCCCAGGATTGGCGTGAGAACCACAGATCGCGATCGCTGGCCGTTTCTATCGCGCGAAAAGTGCGGGGCAGTACGCCGATTACGGTGTACAGATCTTCGTGGGCGCGTTGGATCCGGATTTGTTTGCCGACGATATTCGGATCCCTGCCATAATGCCGTTCCCAGAAACTGTTGCCCAGGACTACGACGCGCTGAGATACCGCGTCGGATTCATCCTGCGGAGTAAAGAGCCGGCCGAGCGCGGGCTTGATGCCCAGGGCGGTGAAGAAATTCGATGAGACCAGGTTCAAGCCGTGGAGTTCGTGCGTGTTGCCTTCCAACAGAATGGCTCCGCGGCCGCCGATCGCGACCGCTTCGCGAAGACTGGTGGCCTGCTGTTTCAGATCCAGATATTCGGGATAAGACAAGGCGGCTTCGCGATCCTGGTCCGTTACAGAAAAGATGCGGACGATCTCGCCGGATTTAGGTACAGCCAACGGACGGAGCCACAGGGCGTCGACAAGTCCGAAGATGGCGGAATTGGCGCCGATTCCGAGCGCGAGGGACAGGGCGGCCACCAGGGTGAAGAGGGGCCGGGCGGTGAGAACTCGGAAAGCGAAGCGGAAATCGCGCAACATTTGGTTTTGGTGCTCCCTTCAGAAGCTGGATGCGTCGCGCGTCTGGGTAGAGAGATCGCGGATGCGTTGTAACAAACCCTAGCAATCCGACCTCCAAACTATAGCGATTGATAGCGGTTAGTTGTGAGCGGGCAGATGTCCGGTGGTGGGACGCATTGTGCGGGAACGGACGCAAGTTGGTCAAAAATTGATGCCCGGTTTTCTAATATCGCTCAGCGCGATGTCCACGATGCCCGGGCTGATATCCGTTGGATGCTGCTTGTCGTTGGTGGCCCTGGGAACCTGCGCGGATACGTAACGAATCAGCTCGCCGCCATCCACCACACCATCGCCGTTCTCGTCTGCGGCGCCTTGCAAGCCCGTTATCAAGAAGTAGGCAAATGCGCCATGTCCACCGCCCCAATTCGGGCTCTCGTAGGAGAGTTCCCGCTTGCGGCCGGCCATGAGTCCCAGGAACTGACCTTCCACGTCCTGCAGGTCGGCTACACTGGCATTAACGCTGTTGCTCTGGATGGTACCGATGGTCCCCGACCTGGAAACATCCACGAAGAGTACCACGCGGCCGGCTTTGCTTACTTGTTCCTCGAAGAGAGACTGCAACTCAGCCATCGGCAGCGCGGTGGTCTTCAGATCTTGCGGGTCGGCATCGTAAGTCAAGAAGTAGGCGTTCTTCTTTCCCGGGCCTTCCACGGTGCCATGCCCGACCAGAAGAATGATGAGCGTGCCGTTCTTCGTAACGCGCCGCTTCAAGAATTCCTGAAATGCGAAACGGACGGCCGAGGTTGTTGCCTTCTCGTTGGTAAGCAGCAGCAATTGGTCCGCAGGTAGCCCGCCTCCACGGGAAGACTGCAAGAACTGAGCCATCGATCGAGCATCGGCGTCGGCGAACCGCAACTGCAATTCAGGCTTGGAGTATTTTGAAATGCCGATCAACAACGCATACGTTTTCCCGTCAAAGGTCGGAGGTGGAGTGTTTGAAGCCACAAGCGCCTGCTCGAGGTCAAAGCGCTTGGCCTTGATCCATTCCGCGTCCGGCCATTGTTTCAGGAGTTGGTTGTACATGTCGATGGCGTTGGCGTAGAGTTTGCGACTCTCAAAGATCGTAGCGCTGGTGATCAACGCTCCCTGATCGTTTGGATTAGACTTGAGGACCACGTCAAGCGGCGCCAGCACGGCCTGGACATCAGGTGCCAGCTTATCTCGCGGAGTGGGTGAAACCTCCTGCGCTGTACCATGCGACATGGTGACACCGTAGTGCTGCTGGCTGGCAACCGGGACACGCAGAGTTTGCGGCAATGTGCAAGCTCGGGCCGGTGCCTCCGAGATTTCCCCCATCTTGACACTGAATTGTTTGTCGTCCAGCCGGACTTCGCCAGACGCGCTGAGAGTGACGATTGCTTTGGCGGGGCAAAACAGGAACGAAGCGGTGGACCCCACAGTCCTCAGCCCGTCACGCGCAAACAGCAGATCGCCCGGTCTAGCCGTGAGCGGAGTTTCCGTGTCGGCACGAAGCAGTTTCGCTCCCACGCCATTTAGAACCAGACCTACCGGCGTTTCCTTCGTGGGTATACGGACGCCGCTGGGTAACCTGACTGGCGGGGGGAGCACACCCGTGAAGGTCAGTGCCCGATCGATGGCGTTGCCCACTTGCGTCACACCCGTGTCGGGCTGGATTGCGGGCGGAACGTCGATCTGTGCCGGCCCTCTCGCTATAGTCTTCATCACCGGCGGATGGAACACCTTGCCGGCAATTTGTATAGCGCCTGGCTGTTGCTGCGCCGCCGTCTTGGGAGCGCGCGACAGTTGAAGTGCTGCCTGCTCGCTCGTCCCGTTCTGCGCCTCGTCGGTTACTGTGAGCAAGAACTGTAGATTCGCAGAGAGGGCCGGGTATTCCGCGCGGCCCGCACGCAATTCATCCGGTCCTAACGGCAGTGTCAGGCTCTTGTCGCCATCGGTGATGGCCAATACGCCCGAACGCGCGTTTCGAACCGCCTGGGAGTCGGTAGACCAGGAGACGCGAACGCGCCCGCCCAGATCCACCATGGACAATCCCAATCCGTTCGACAGCTCGGCCGAGTAGCGATTCACCGCTGCCTTCACTTGCCAGTCGCCCAGCCTTAGCAACAACAAGGCGCCGACAATCGCCGCTGCCAGCAACGCCAGCCGCGCTGCCGACCGAATGCCAAACCACGACGCACCCGCTGGGAAGATCAGCTTACGCAACCGGCTGGGCAGCAAGAGTTGCAATGGCGATTGGCTCACTGATTCCGCGGCATCCAAGTAGGCATAATCCTGCGCGAGCTCGTCCGGCGAGATGTTTTCGAGCGCTGCCTTCAAATCGCGCCGCGCTTTGCGATCCTTCGGATTCGCCCAGAGGCGCTGGAACGCGATCTGGAACTGATGCGCGTTCGCGGCAAAAGTGTCGGTGGGGGGCGGATTGCTCTCCAGCAGACCGATGATGGCCTCGCGCACTTCCCGCTGCACTTTCGGATCAAGCTGTCCGATCAGCTCACGGCGAAGATCATCCAGCATCGATCCGGCGCGGAACCATTCCAGACCCAACAACTTCACGAGGTTTTCTTCCCGCACGAGCCCGGCCGGAAGCGAGGGCAAGGCTCCGATGCGTAACGTTAGATCCCATTGAAGCTCGGGATAGATCGCGCAGGCGCAGAGCCACTGGAACGTATCTTCTCCCAGGTAGCGGCGCAGGGCATCCATCATATCCGTGGACGCGCTGTCACGGGCCGATCCTCCCCTCTCCCGCCAATCCCGCAAGTCGACACTGCTGGGCAGCTCGAAGTATGCCGCCAGTGAAGCTAAGCCTTCCAGGGTTGCCGGTGCCAGGGCGAACTGCGTGGCCAGCGTCATCTCCCGCAAACCCCATTCCGATGGAGGCTCTGGGGTCAACACTGCGCGGTCCGGCCATGCAGTGAGCAAGCGGTGCCAATGCGTCAACCGGCCTGTCACCGCATCCAGCAACTGTTCCCCATTTCCAAAGAGCAGCAGCCGGTAGCCGGAGCACATGCGCAGCAACTGCTCGAGGCTTACGCTTTCCTCAGCGGTGGTGTTCCAGCATACGCGCGGATCGCCTTCGTAGAAGTACACGCTCACGTATAAACCCTGCCCGTGAAGCACGGCCGCAAGATGCTCGTACAAACGCGCCTGATGATCGCGGAACCCTGCACGGTCAATGAGAAATAGATACTCCGGCAGCCGGCTGTCCTTGCGGTACCGGAACGTTGGAAATCCGAGTGCTGCGATGCTGGCGTCCACGGTCGCGGCTACATCCAGCCGCTCGGCTTCGCCCTGATAGCGGCGATGCAACAGCCGGCTGACTACCGCGAGATCGTGTGGCGGATAGATATCTGGTGGGAGCTCGGTCCGGATGGGCCAGGAGTACGGGGGAACTTTGCCCTGCGCTTTGCGGATCAGCAGGCGCCGGCGCCGGAAACGGTACACCTCATAGAACAACCACGACAACAACGGTCCCATTACCGCCGTCCAGCCGAGGACAATCCTCTGAGTGGAATACCAGGCGAGCATCGGCGAAACCGACGGCGGGACACGGGTCACGCGCGAGCTCACGCGATGATCCCGCTCAGACGCGGCAGCCGGCGCGGGAGTGCGCTCGGGCCGCGGTGTGGGTTGCGCAGGAGTGGAGGCTGGTTCACTCGGCGGCGGGGAGGATGGCTGAGCAGGCGGGCGTAACACTTGCGTCTTCCAAGTCAGGAACGCAACCGAAAGAACAATGGCGATGCCGGCAGCGGCGAGATAAGGCCAGCGGCGGACCACTCGCGAAGGTTCAGCAACTGGCGGCTGACTAGCTGTCGGCGACGACCCCGCATCGCCCTGATCGACGTCCCGGAGAAACGGATAGTATTCGTCGAAAGTGCGATAGAAAAAGTCCTGCTGCTCGGCATTGGTGGCGAAAATAGGGCAGAGCAGGGTCTTCAGTTCCGATGGCTGGCAATCCGCCGCAACTCGGTTCAGCAGCATTCGCACGCGCAGATGATGCTCCACGCCGATGTGGAATCCCTGTCGGTGTAGATGATCGAGCAAGGGCTCGAATGGCAGCAGCGCGCCCGAATTGCGGCCCTTGGAACTCATCCCACCTTCGTTGCCAGCGAGCGTTGCAGCTTGCCGAGGTCGTCCTTGTTCTTGGCCAGAACACAATAGCTCAGGCTGAGCGCCTCGGCTTGACCTGGTTTGAGATTTCCTGGATCGATTTCCATCTGTTGCAGAATCCTGAGCCATGCGAGGCATTCAGCCGTGGCCGGCTTCTTCACCAGCGCCAAGGAACGAATTTCCTCGAAATGCGACAGCGCGTTTTCCAACATCGCCGGAGTGAATCGATCGGCAGGATCCAGGCGGCGTGCGACTATTTCCTTCAGCCGGTCGTGGTTGGGGAATGAGATGTGGTAAAAGATGCAGCGCCGCAGAAAGGCGTCAGGCAAGTTCTTTTCCGAGTTGCTGCTCAAAACCAGGATGGGCCGGTAGTCGGGACTGGTGGCGAACTTCCGGCCCGTCTCACGGACGGTGAACGAAAGATCCTCGATTTCGTTCAGGATATCGTTCGGAAAATCCCTTGGCGCTTTGTCGATCTCGTCGATCAGGACCACGGAGCGAGTGGGCCCCTTGCCGCGCAGATGCTCAGGTAGGCGGCCATCCGCCTCGACCGGCGGGAGCGAGAGGAGAATCGCCAGCCCCAGCGCTTCATAACCGACATAGGACTCGATCGACAGTTGATCTGTCCGGAAGTGTGAATCATGAAAATGGGCCAGCGCGTCGTAGCGATAAAAAAGATCCTTGGCGGTGGAAGTGGTCTTGGCGTGGAAGGTGAGTGGCGCGGGCAATTCCAATTCGCAGGCAACACTCGCCGCCAGTTGCGTCTTTCCGGTGCCGGGTTCGCCGGTGACCAGCAGAGGTTGGCCGAGGGCGAGGGCCACGTTGACTGCATCCGTCAAACCCTTCTCAGCGATGTAAAGCTCCGGCGCATCCAACCGGGCCGGCCG
Source organism: Bryobacteraceae bacterium (assembly GCA_035632375.1). Lineage (GTDB taxonomy): Bacteria > Acidobacteriota > Terriglobia > Bryobacterales > Bryobacteraceae > Palsa-89. The sequence goes on from DASQGY010000296.1 coordinate 16,650, forward strand.
TTCAAACAGCGGCAGCCGCTGATTGCGCTTCGAGACCGGAATTCCCTCGCCCGAGTACAGCCTTGCTCCATTGCCATCGGTCATCGTAACCTCTCTCCGCTGCGAAGTTTCGCAGCTCTTCCGCGCAGAACACTTCAATTTCCGCCATTGCCTTGGAAGCCATCGAGCCGCCGGGGAACAGACGGTTGACGGCGCGCAGCCTCTTCTCTTCGGAATCGTAAATCTGGTTCAAGCTGAACCATTCCAGAACGTCAGCGCGAGTAATCGGCGGTAATTCCGCCAAAACCCTGCACGGAGCCGAAGAAACTTGTTCCAGCGTCTTTAATGTATTCCAGATCCGCTTCTTGCGCATGCTGGCCGTCATTGAGCCGAAAGGCATCATCTTGTTCCAGGCGCTCTGTTCCACACGGGGAAAGATGACGCTGATGAATACCAGGACTGGCGGCCGGTCCGGGAAGCCCGGCACTTCGTTCCAGAACCGCACATAGTTCATCAAGAGATCCGGCGTTACCGAATCCCATCGCGACACGTGCACCTCGTGCTGGATTGCAATGAATGCGTTCAACGATGAAGCGAGAAGCTCAGCGAACGCCGCCGCCGAAATCCGCTTCGGATCGTAGGCTTGCCGCGATGGCGCCGGGCCAAGATTCTCGAACAGCGAATAGACCAGCCGGGAACTACGCTGAGCCAGTTCACCTTCGTATTGCCACGCAATTCTCTTCACTCTCCCGCCGGCGGAATCGTCTCCGCCCGCCACCGTTACGGACCGGTTTGCCCGATCGATCAGCCGCTGCACCAGCGATTCATGGCATTGTCCTTCTTCGCCGCCCACGAAATAAATCTGCGGAACGCCTCGTTCCAAGGCATGCAGGAAGGAATCGCGAAAATCTTCTTCCTGCGCGCGCCGATCGCACATTTTGGCTACTAACCGGCCCAAGTTTGGCTCGGCGCCAGACACGCGAGCCCGGAGCACTTTACAAGGCGTCTCAGGATTGCCAAACTCGCCGGTGAATACGTTGAAGACGTGCACCCGGACCCCGTGCTTCACCTCCACTTCGCCAAGATCGTGGAGCACACTGCTCCAGGCTTGAAGCTGCCCCACCATGTCCGCCATGGCCTTGGACATGAGAATGCTCCCGGCATCGCCCGCGTCCATCACGCGTTGCGCGAGATTGATTCCGCCGCCGGCGACATTCAGATTCGTATTGATATCCGCCCGGCGATAAACCGGTCCGGTGTGGATTCCCATCCGCAACTGGAATGGCGGTTCCTTCCCGAGCGCCAGCGCGACGCGACGCGCGCAACTTATCGGCGCGGTAAAATCGCGGAAGAACGCGAGCGCCATGCCATCCCCGGTCGGCAGACAAACCAACTCGCCGGCGCGTTGGGCTTGTTCGAATTCAGGGAGGCCGCGAACAATATCCTGAAGCTGACCGATCGCCTCGCTCTGCCGATCCATGGGCAGCAGAGAATACGACACGATATCCATGAAAAGGACGTGCGCGACTTCCGGCGTCGGTGTTTCAATTTCCGGATGCATGGAATACGGTATGCTGCCGTTGTCTATATAGCATAGACGAAGGTGTTAGCAGGAGTGGGATGGAGCCGATGTAACGATTGTCAATAATCCGACCTTCAAGAGATGACAGACATGGCTGAGACGCAAGTGATCAAGGTCCGCTGTTGCATTGCGGGCGGCGGTCCCGCAGGGATGATGCTGGGTTTCCTGCTGGCACGCGCCGGCGTGGACGTCGTGGTACTGGAGAAACATGCCGACTTCCTACGGGATTTCCGGGGCGATACCATCCACCCGTCAACCCTCGAGGTGATGCACGAGTTGGGGCTTCTCGACGAGTTCCTGAAATTGCCACACCAGGAAGTGGTCGAGCTAACCGGACGGATCGGAGACAGCGAGGTCATCGTCGGTGATTTCTCGCGTCTGCCAACGCACTGCCGCTTCCTGGCATTCATGCCGCAGTGGGATTTTTTGGCTTTTCTGGCCGAGCACGGTAAACGGTATCGAACGTTCGATGTGAGGATGGAGACGGCCGTTACCGGTTTGATCGAAGAGACCTCGCAGATTCGCGGCTTGCGGGCCCAGACCTCCGATGGCCCGCTGGAGATTCGTGCGGACCTGGTGGTTGGTGCGGACGGCAGGCAATCGATGGTGCGGCAACTCGCCGGTTTGCAGGTCCAGGATCTAGGCGCTCCCATGGATGTGTTGTGGATGGGGGTTTCGAAACTACCCAGCGATCCGCGTCAGGTGATCGGACGGTTCGACCGCGGCATGATCATGGTGATGTTGGATCGCGGAGATTATTGGCAATGCGGCTACGTGATTCCGAAGGGCGGATTTGCGGAGATCCAGCAAAAGGGACTGGATGAGTTGCGTGCCAACCTCGTCGCAATGGCACCCTTTCTGGAGGGGCGGGTGAACGAGCTTCGTGACTGGAACGACATCAAGCTGCTCACCGTGAAGGTGGATCGGCTGCGAAAATGGTGGCGGCCCGGGCTGCTATGTATCGGTGACGCGGCACACGCCATGTCTCCGATCGGCGGTGTCGGAATCAATCTGGCGATTCAGGACGCGGTCGCGGCGGCCAATATTCTCGCCGGTCCATTGCGGGATGACTGCCTCACTTCGGCTTGTCTCGAGCGGGTGCAAAGCCGTCGCGAATTTCCCGCGCGTCTCACGCAAAGCGCTCAGGTGTTCCTGCAAAAACGCGTGATCGTCCGCGTTCTGGGAAGCGACGAACCCGTGTCGGCGCCCTGGCCGCTGCGGTTATTAAAACGCTGGAGATTTCTCCGCGGCATTCCGGCTCGCTTAATCGGCTTGGGTGTAAGGCCGGAGCATGTTCAGACTGAGGAGAGGCAGCGGTAGGCGCGGCGGGCTACGATCAATTCCTCGTCTGTCGCCAGAAGGACCACCGCGACATTGGAATCGGCGGTGGAGACGATGCGATCGCCTTGGCCGCGTTCGTTGCGCGCAGGGTCGAGATGAATGCCCAGGAATTCCAGGCCTTGGCAGCACCCGGTGCGCAGGGCTGCTGAGTTTTCGCCGATACCGCCGGTGAAGGCTACTGCGTCCAGGCCGCTCATCGCCGCAGCGAATGCGCCGATAGTCTTTCGCACCTGATACGTGAACACGCGCAAAGCCAGAGCTGCTGGTTCGTTGCCGGATTGGATGGCCGCTTCCAGGTCGCGCACGTCGCCGCCGGCGATTCCCGAGAGGCCTGCCAGGCCACCGGTTTGCGCGAGCTGTTCCACTGCTTGATCGATGCTCCAGTTGTTGCGCCGCATCATGAAGAACGCGGCGAAGAGGTCGAGATCGCCGTGACGGGTCGCATTCTCGAGGCCGGATTGCGGGGAGAAGCCCATGGTGGTGTCGACGGATTGCCCGCAGTCGATGGCGCACATGGAGGAACTGCCGCCCAGATGGCAACTGATCAGCTTGAGCTGATTCGCCGGGCGATGGAGAAGTTCCAGGACACGCTCACTGACGTACTGGTGCGATGCACCGTGGAATCCATACTTGCGTACGCCGCTTTCGCGCCAGCTCGCTGGGACTCCGTAGGTGGCTGCATGTGGCGGCATGGTGCGGTGGAATTCCGTTTCGAAGGCGGCGATCAGGGGGACGCCGGGCATGGCCTGCTGGAAGGCGCGGATGCCGGTGAGATAGATGGCGTTGTGGGCCGGTGCGGCGGGGAGAAATTCCTGGAGGGCGTCGATGACGGCTTGGTCGATGAGAAAGGTGCCGCGATAACGCTCGCCGGCGTGGACGGCTTTGAAGACGACGGCGTCTACTTTGTGATTTGCTAACGGAAGCTCGGCGATGGCGCGGCGGTAGTCGGTGACTCGCTCCAGGCGTCCTTTGAGCAGCACTTGTTCGGAGGGCATGTCGCGGAGCTGGTATTTGAGTGAAGTGGAGCCGAGATTGGGGATCAGGATGTTCATTTTGGGCAGGCCGACTGAACCTGCCCTACAGTGTACAGTTGTGCCGGTTATTCCTGGCGGAGGGCCACCAAAGGATCGACGCGCGTGGCTCGCCGGGCCGGGATGTAGCTTGCCGCCAGAGCCACCACCGCGAGCACGGTGGCGACGGCGACGTAGGTGAGCGGATCGGTGGGCTTCACTTCGAATAGCACACTGTTGAGCAGTCGCGTGGCGGCGACCGAGCCCGCCAAACCAACTAGCAGGCCGATGCCTGCGAGCGTTAAGCCTTGGCCGAGCACCAATCGCAGCACATCGCCGGAGCCTGCGCCCATGGCCATGCGCAGTCCGATTTCACTCGACCGTTGGCTGACCACATAGGCCATCACGCCGTAGACGCCGGCCATGGCCAGGCACACGGCGAGTCCGGCAAAGATACCAAGTAGTAGCGTGCGGAATCGCGGTGCGGCGACATTGTTCGCGAGCGAAGCCTCCATTGTCGTGAACTTCACCGGCACTTCGGGCGAGCGTTCGCGGATCTTGCGGCGCAGCGCTTCCGACAGGCTGGTGGGCTCCGCCGGAGTGCGAATCAGAAGGTGCAATGCGACGGCGAAATACGGGTGCTGCTCGAAGGGCATATAGATTTCCGGCCACGGAGCGGTCGCCGGGCCCCATTGCCGGACGTTACCTACGACGCCGACGATGGTCATCGGATTGGGCGAGTCCATGCCGCAGAGAATTGTGCGCCCGATGGGATCTTGCCCGGGGAAGGATTTCCTGGCGAGCTCTTCGTTGATCACGGCGGTGAACGGCGCTTCGTAGACATCGCCTGCATTGAAATCGCGGCCGATCCGCAGCGGAATACCGAGCGTCTGAAATGTACCGGGCGCGACAACGGTGAAGACGGCCTGGTCGGAGGTGAGTCCCAATTTTTCGCGCGGCGGCAAGTGATCGATCCAATATCCGCCGTTCGAGCGGATGCTGCCCGGAGGGGCCGCGGTGGCCCCGGCAGCGGACACACCGGGGAGAGAGGCGACATCGGTCAACAGACCCTTGTAGAACTGCGTGGCGCGTTGCGCGTCTTTCAAATTGGAAGTCGGCACGCTGGTGCTGGCCACCAAAATTTTTTCCGGCTTGAATCCAAGGTCCACGTTGCCGAGAGCCTGGAAGCTGCGGATCAGGAGTCCGGCACCAGTGAGCAGGACCACCGACAACGCGATCTCGGCTACCACTAGAGCGGAGCGTATTCGCCCGGCACCGCCGCCAAGAACGCTGCGGGTACCGCCTTGTTTGAGGGCGTTGTTCAAGTCCACGCGAGAAGCCTGGAGCGCGGGGGCCAGGCCGAAGATCAGGCTGGACACCAGGGACACACCGAAGGTGAAAGCCAGCACCCACAGATCCATTTCTGTCTCGGCGAGGCGCGGCACGTTTTTCGGCGCGAGTGCGATCAGAGCGTCTGCGCCCCAGACGGCGAGGATCAGGCCCACGACACCGGAAGCCAGCGCGAGCATGAGACTCTCGGTGATGAGCTGCCGCACGATGCGCCCACGGCTGGCGCCAACTGCTGCGCGAATAGCGATTTCACGGGTGCGCGACGTGGCTTTGGCCAGCAGGAGATTAGCCATGTTAGCGCAGGCGATCAGCAGCACCATCCCGACCGCGCCCAACAGCAGGTAGAGCGTCAGCCGGATGGAACTCACCATTTGATCGCGCATGCGCGTCACCACCACGCCCTTGTTCTTATTGCTATTGGGAAACTGTTGTTCCAGACGGGAGGCGATGGCTGTCAATTGCGTCTGCGCCTGCTCCAGCGTCACATCCGGCTTCAGCCGCGCGATCGGCAGATAGTTGTGAGAGGAGCGCGATGTGGTTTCCTCGCCGCTGGTGGACCAGAGGTCGGTCTTGCCAGGAAAATGAAAATCTGCCGGCAGCACGCCTACGATGGTCAGCGGCTTTCCATAGATGTGTACGGTCTGTCCGAGGGCGCGCGTGTTTCCTCCAAAATGACTCTGCCAGTATGACTGACTGATCAACACTGCGCCCGGTCCGCCGATTTTCTGCTCGTCGGTGTTGAACAACCTTCCGGCGATGGGCTGGATGGCAAGCACGCGAAAGAATTCGGGCGTCACCAGCGCCACGTCGCCGTACTCGGCTACCGGGCCGGTGACGACGGAGGTTTGGCCGCCCTGGTAGTAGGCCATCGCGTCGAACGCGGTGTTCTGATCGTGCCAATCGTGATAGTCGGGCGCCGAAACGAGAGTGCCAATCGACCCGGTCTTCTTCCACAAGTTCGCGATGGTGACGATACGGTCCGGGTCGCGAAAGGCGAGGGGCTTCAGCAGGACGCTGTTCACAACGCTGAAGACGGCGGTGTTGGCGCCGATGCCGAGCGCCATGACACAGACGGCCAGTACGGTGAAGCTCGGGTTCTTGGCGAGCGAGCGAAGAGCGAATTTGACGTCCATGATTTGAGCCATTGAAGCACGCGCGATTCCAAAAGAGAAAGTGTACGGTGCCTTGGATTTACTGCGCTAAATGACTTGCGCCGTGTTCGGTTCTGGGATTGATCGAACGCCATCTGTAGCGCACAAGCTAAAGCATGTGCCACCACTTGCTGACAAGTTATGGTGCAAGGGTGGTCGGCTAACGGTTTTGGAACCAGTAGCGGTGGACGGGTAACGGCATTGGGGACGCGGGGCCGCGGACGCTTTTCCAGATGATTTCGTTCAAGGCGAACATCGGGGCTTGATCTACTTCGTCGAGGTCCATTTTCATGGAAGCTTTCGCGCCCCAGGCTTGGAGCGAGTTCTTCTCGTTTACGTCGATCTTTGGCGGGACAGTCTGATAGGGCCGCAGATCCGCTTTTTCGCCGAATGAGTTGTACATGGGCATGGCTGCGGCGTCGTATTGGGTCATCGGTGGCAAGCCGAGGAGCAGTTCGATGGTTCGCAGCATGGCCGAGGTGGAGTAGAGAGTGGAATCGACGAAGCCGCGCTTGGTGTACGGGCTCGCTACCAGTCCGACGGTGCGGCGCGCATCCACGTGATCGGGACCATTCTGGGCGTCGTCCTCGATAATGAAGATCGCGGTCTCCGGCCAATAGGGGCTCTTGGTGATGCGTTCCACCAGTTGACCGACGGCGAAGTCCGCGTTCGCCACCATTGCGCGGGGAGTGTAACCGCCTGGACGCGTGCCCGCGGTATGATCCTCCGGCAGGCTCATCACTACGAAGCTCGGCAGGCGCTTATTCGGATCTTTTGAGCTGAAGTTCTTCTCATAACCATCCAGTTCTTCAAAAAAGACGCGGACATTATCGGTATCCCGCATGCCGGGCAACTTGAATTTCGGAGAAACGTGGCCCAGCAGGCCGCCCACGCCTGGTGAAGCATCCATTGTGGTGCCGTCGCTGGAGCGGCTGGCGTACTCGCCGTAGCTGCGATAGGTGAGCCCCTTCCTGGCGGCCACATCCCACAGGTGCCCGGCGGCGGGAATGTAGGCGTTGGAGATCGCTGTGCGGCTATGCCCGCCATATTGTGCCGGCCACATCTTTTCGTTGTAGTCCGTGGCGATGGCGGAGTTCGACCAGGAGTGCCCGTCGACGCTCACTTCGCCGTCGCAGTAGAGATTGTCGAACAGCACCCATTGGGCAGCGATGGCGTGATGATTCGGCGTCACCTGTTCACCGAATATAGCCAGGCGCGCATCGCCGTTGCCCTTTTTGACGTCGCCGAGAACCTGATCGTAGGTGCGATTTTCTTTGATGATGTAGATCACGTGTTTGATCGGCGAGCCGGCACCCACTTGCTGCGGAACGATGCTGGGTTCCTGGGGCGGACGCGCCATGGTCAGGTAGTCGTCCTTATACGGAATGTTGTCGTAGACCAATTTCGTCCACGCCTTGATCTCGGTCTTCAGATTTTGTACCGGAACGATGTTCACGGTCCCGCGTTGAATGTCGCGCACCGAATCCTTCGACGGCTTGCCGTTCAACAGCGGGCTGTTCGGACCCAGCGGATTGGCATGCGCCTCAATGCCCTTGCTGTTGCCGATGTACAGCTTCGATTTCGAAGTGAGATGAAGCGCGCTGGGATACCAGCCGGACGGCATGAAGCCCATCACCTGGCTCTCGCCCGGCTGCTGCACATTCACCACGGCGATGCAGTTGTTATCGGCATTCGCCACGAATAGCATGTTGTTCTTGCGGTCGAGCGCGAGGCCGTTTGGGGTGGAGCCTTGGGGTGCGCGCGCGGTCGGGCCGACGTTAATGGTCTCCACGGCCCGCCGCTTTTTCGTGTCGATGACGGTGACGGTGTTCTCGTTGCCATTCGAGACATAGAGCCGTCCATCCGCGCCGAGTTCCATGTCGTTGGGATTGTGGCCGGTGCCGATGGTTGCCACCACCTTGGCCGCGGCGACATCGATCACCGAGATGGAATCGCTGCCCCAATTGCTGACATATAGCATGGAGCCGTCGTCGGAGAACTGCAGATCGTAGGGGCTGACATCCACTGGAATGTTTTTCACCACCTGACCCGTGCTGGCGTCGAATACACTGACGTGGCCTGGGAGCGGATCTGCGCCACGGTTCGCGGCGTACAGCAGGTTTTTCTTGGGATGCATCGCCAGGCCGGACCAGTAGATTTCTCTGGCTGGGAGAGAATCGCGCCACTCCGCTTCGGGCTTCTCGCTCAAGCGCCCGTTCGCGTAACGGAAGACGTAGATCGGCGCGACGTCGGAAGTGTGCCGCGGACCGCTGGCATTGCCTCCGGACACGTAGAGTTTGGAGCCATCGGCGGACCACGCTAAACCGAGCCACGCTGAGTGCAGACCGATGCGCTGTACGGGCTCCTCGGTCAGCGCGTCGATCACCAGCAGGCCGTGCGGATTGAATCCGCCATGTTGGGCGATCACCACGCGCTCGTCTTTGCTCGCGGTGATGTTGAGGATCAGATCTTCGGTGTGGATGGCCTTCCCGACCGGCGTGATGCGCCAGCCGTTGGGCAGAGCGTACCCGCCGGAAATCGGATGCGGAGCTTGGGCCAGCAATGCGCAGGCGAGGAGAGGCAGGAGGAGGCGCTTCAGCATGGGCCTAGCATATCAGAGCGGTGTGAAACCGGTATTACAACGGTAATGCGAACGTCGGTCGCCGGTGGTGGGTGGCGCATCGTAAAACACATGAGTGGTCGCATAGGCGATTTGACAAAACGAAGCCATTGTCTTGTAAGGCCGTTCTTCTTTAACGCGTTAACGCGGCGTCTCCTCTCGGTGAGATCCTGGCTCTCCCCAATTCGGGACGAGGTGGCAGAGGCGGCTGGGTGGCGCATCTGTGATGTCGCCCGCGTGTTCCTAGAGGATCTGAAAAAACGAACCCATTCATTTGGACCCAAGCTCCTCCATTGGAGAGCCTACTGTTTTCCAGCCACTTCGGATGTTTACATGGAACAACAACCGTCGGGGTGGAAGTGTGCAAGAGGCCGGAACGTGGCTCTTCGCCGCAAGTCATTTATTTCTAAATCAGTTGCAGTAGTTTCTTGGATGGTGGAGATTTTGTCGTGGGTGGCGTGAAACAGAGTGCGCCCTGTCTCTTTATGGTGGGCGCGCAGGGACTCGAACCCCGGACCCCCTCGGTGTAAACGAGGTGCTCTAACCAACTGAGCTACGCGCCCGATGCGGCAACTTCATTCTACAATCAGAAGCATGTGTGTTGTCGTGGTTGGATCCGTGGCCTATGACGGGGTCGAGACGCCGCACGGCCGTGTGGATCGCATGTTGGGAGGCGCTTGCACCTATATCGCGCTGGCCTCCAGTTACTTTGCGGAGACGAAAATTGTCGCGGTGGTGGGCGAGGATTTCGCTAAAGAGGACGAGGATCTGCTCGCGTGCCACGGAATCGATCTGGAAGGCCTGGAGCGCGTGCCGGGGAAAACGTTTTTCTGGGCGGGCGTTTACTCCGCCGACATGAACGATCGGACCACGTTGCGCACGGACCTCAATGTGTTCGCCGACTTCAAGCCGAAATTGCCTTCCAACTATCTCGAGGCGGCGTATCTGATTCTCGGCAACATCCAGCCTGCGTTGCAGACTAGCGTGCTGCAACAAATGAATGGCCTGCGGCTGGCCGGCGGCGACACGATGAACTACTGGATCAAGGATTACCGGGACGAACTACTGGCAACCATTCGTACCTGGGATTTCCTGTTGATCAACGATTCGGAAGCGCGCATGCTTTCCGGCGAGTACAACTTGAGGCGCGCGGCGGCGAAGATTTTCGACATGGGCCCCAAGACGCTGGTGGTGAAGCGCGGAGAATACGGCGCCATCCTGTTCCGCGGCGACTCACATTTTATTCTGCCCGGATACTTGCTGGAGGAAGTTTTCGATCCCACCGGCGCGGGCGAGTGTTTTGCCGGCGGATTCATCGGATATCTGGCCGAGCGGGGCTTCGATCTGAAGAAGGGGCACATCGATGCGAAGGAGCTGAGCCGCGCCGTGACCTATGGGTCGGTGATGGGCAGCTTCTGTTGCGAGAAATTCGGCGTGGACCGGTTCCGGACGCTGACGCGGCATGAAATCGACCGCCGCTTCGACGAATTCCGGGCGTTCACCGAGTTTTGAAAAACGCGCTCGAGCTTTGCCTCGTGGTGCTGTGCCTCTGCGCCGTCAGCGCGGGCGCGTTGGTCTATGTAAGTCATTCCGGTTGGACTTTGTATTATGGCGACGCGGAAGCGCACCTGAATATTGCGCGACGCATTGTGGATTCGCGAACGCCGGGATACGATCAGCTCGGGACCTCCTGGCTTCCGCTGCCGCACCTGCTCATGCTGGCGCTGGTGAGCGACGATCGGTTGTGGCGTAGTGGGTTGGCCGGGGCGATTCCTTCGGCCGTGTGCTTCGTGTTCGCGGGTGCGTTCCTGTTCGCGGCGGTGCGACGCGCGGCGCAGTCGTCCGCGGTGGCGGTGGCGGCTGTGGGAGTGCTTGCTTTGAACCCCAACGTGCTGTACCTGCAGGCCACGCCCATGACCGAGCCGGTTTATCTTGCGGCTTTGATGGCACTGTTCTACTGCACGATTCTGTTTCGCGAAACACAATCGTTCGGCGCGCTGATTGGTGCGGGATTGGCCGGAACTGCGGCCACGCTCGCGCGCTACGAAGGCTGGTTCCTGATCCCGTTTGTCACGTTGTATTTCTTGTTTGCGGCGCGGCGGCGGAAGCTGGTGGTGGCGCTGATCTTTGGTGCGCTGGCGTCGCTCGGGCCGCTTTATTGGTTGGCGCACAATTGGTGGCTCTACAGCAATCCGCTGGAATTTTACAACGGCCCCTATTCGGCGCAGGCGATTTATCGGACGACGGGCACGTATCCAGGGGATCACGATTGGTTGAAAGCTTGGTTGTTTTATCGCACCATGACGACGATGTTCACCGGCTGGGGTGTGTTGATTGTCGCCGCGGTTGGATTGCTGGGTGCGCTTTGGAAGCGGCTGTTCTGGCCGTTGGCGTTCGCGCTGCTGACGCCGGCGTTTTATTTGTGGAGCATGCACTCGGGTGGGACGCCGGTGTTTGTTCCGCAGCTTTGGTTCGGCAGTTATTACAACACGCGCTACGGAATCACGGCGTTGCCTTTGCTCGCGATGGCCGCGGCAAGCCTGGTTTTGTTCGCAGGCAAGCGATGGCGGCCGGTGGTGGCGGCGGCAGTGATCGCTGTCGGCGTTGCGCCGTGGTTATTCCGTCCGCAGCCGGACGATTGGGTCTGCTGGAAAGAATCGAAAATCAATTCCGATCAGCGGCGCGCTTGGACCCATGAAGCGGCGGACCTGCTGCACGACCAATACCGCCGCGGCACCGGCATCTACAGCAGCTTCGGCGACCTGGCCGGCATTTATCGCGAGGCGGGGATTCCGTTTCGCGAAGTGTTGCACGATGGAAACGAACCCGCCTGGATGGCCGCGACCGCGCGTCCCGATCTGTTCCTCAACGAGGAATGGGCGGTGGCGATCTCGGGCGACCCGGTGGCCACGGCCGTTCAGAAGGCGACGTTCAAGAACGGTCCACGCTACTCTCTGGTAAGGCGCATCATGTTGAAGGGCGCTCCGGTGATTGAGATTTATAAGCGCGATTGAAATATGACCATCCCCTTTATCAAGGCGCACGGCGCGGGAAACGATTTTCTGCTGAGCTGGGCGGAGCGTGTTCCAGCGGGCGACCTGCCTTCCATGGCGCGAGCGATTTGCAATCGTCACACGGGCGTCGGCGCCGATGGCTGGATTCTGATTCGCGACACGGCGATTCGGCTCTTCAATGCCGATGGCAGCGAGGCGGAGATTTCCGGCAATGGCACACGGTGCGCCGCCGCGGTTCTGATCGATTCCGGGCGCGCGGCTGGTCAGGTGACCATCGTTACGGGGGCGGGGCCCAAGCATTTGTCTCTGATCGAACGGCGTGGCGGGCACTTTGTGTTTGAGATGGACATGGGGCGTCCACAAGTTAGCGACGGCCAGATGCGATTTCAGCTTCCGCTCAAGAACGGCATGCGGGAGGTGACCATTCTGGACGTGGGCAATCCGCAATGTGCGGTATTCGTGGAGCAAATTCCGGCCGACTGGCAGACGCTGGGCGCGGAGATCGAAGCGCATCCGCAATTCCCCAAGCGGACCAATGTGTCGTTCGTTCGCGTGGTCGACCCGCATACCATTGAGGTGCGTTTTTTTGAACGCGGGGCGGGAGCGACTTTAAGCTCGGGCACCGGTTCGACTGGGGCGGCCGTGGCAGCGATTTTGCGTCAAGTGGCGATTAGTCCTGTTCGAGTTTTGACTGAAGGGGGAGAATCGCTCCAGTTGCGCTGGGACGATTCGGTGTACCTGACGGGTCCGGCGGAGATCGTGGCGGCCGGGGAATTCTTTTCAGACCGCGATGCCGAAAGAGTCTTCTGAATCGATGGCCGCCGATGAACGCAGATAAACGCAGATTATTGAGGTTCGCACAATATAGTGACACTCAACGAAGTCTGTGGGGCAGGATGGCATCCTGCGGCCGATTGTCAATCGGCCTCCCCGACGCGTAGGGAACGGCCCACCAGGCGGGTTAGCAACCCGCCGCAGGTTGCCAACCTGCCCCACATGCGGGCATGTCCTGTCACTGTATTTTGGGAGCATTAATAAGAACAAAAATATTTATCGGCGTTCATCGGCGGCTTTCGCCCGTGAGCGCTCCAGACGTTTTTCAGCAACTTCCTAGAAATAAGGCTTGATGGCGGAGAACTCGTTTTCGAACTCGCCGATCACCGTGGTAAGCCGGCTTCCCACGCCCAGAGATTCCAGTACGGCCAGGCCATCTTCGGGCGGATTTTCCAGGAAGCTGTGAGCGATTCCGATGCTTCGCACATACTGGTCCGCGGAACACAGCACACGGCTCAGGCTGATTTGATCGGGCTCCAGCGGGCTGGGATCGAAGACCGGAGTGTTTTGGTAACGCACGGCCATTTGGATTGGCTCCGGCAGGTTCCAAGCGGCCAGTGCTTCGGCGGAAAGCTCGGAGTGGGTCAACCCCAGGACGTCCCGTTCACAGTCCAGCAGCGATTTTCCGCTTTCGGTATGCAACCGCGCCAAGGCCTGGTATTCTTCGGGCGACCCGAGCGCGATCAGCAGCAAACCGAGATCGTGGAACAACCCGGCGGCGAAAGCGCCTTCGGCGTAATTCACAGCGATCCGTTGAGCCAGCAGATCGGACAGAATGGCTGTCGCGACAGAGTGCAAATTGAAGTGCGCCGTGGACCAGCCAGGCGGCGTTTTCAACTGGCTCCACATGCGCGACACCGACATGGTGAGCATGGCGTTCCGCAGTTTGCCGATGCCCAGCAGCGCGATGGCATGGCGGATGGAACTGACCGTGCCGCACAGCCCATATAGAGCCGAGTTCACCAAGCGCAGGACATTCCCCGCCAACACTGTATCTTTCTCGATGAGGTCGGCCAGTTTGGCGAACGAGACATCCTCATGCGCCAGGCTGGCGATTAACCTATTGAGAATCGGGGAGAACGGCGGAAGTTGGCCCAGAGCCTTCAAAGCCCGCTCTCGAACGTTCGATGAAGTCGCGGAAGCGATCACACTTGTTCTATCGGACGGCAAAGCGGAAATGTTAGAGCCCATGGACGCCAGTACGGTAAGGGCTTCTTGTACCATGGGACTGAATCTTCATGTTTTCATCCTCTCCCGCCATTGCGGTCCACAACCTGCGCAAAGTGTATGGGACGAAAGCCGCCGTGGATGGGCTCGATCTCGACGTACCACGAGGGTGTTTCTTCGGCTTTCTCGGGCCCAACGGCGCGGGCAAGACCACGACCATCCGTATGCTCATGGGACTCGCGCCACCCACTTCGGGCAGTATCGAGCTGCTGGGACTACCGATGCCGGAGAAAGCGCTGGAGATCAAGGGGCGAATCGGGCTGGTTCCCGATGAATCGCTGCTTTTCGATCATCTGACCGGGCTGGAATTCACCGAATTCGTGGGCCGGATGTACGGGCTGGCGCGGCCTGTGGCGCGCGAGCGGGCGCGGGAGCTTCTCGCCCTCTTCGAACTGGACGCGGAACCCAGGAAGCTTATCGGCGATTATTCCAAAGGTATGAGGAAGCGCGTGGCTATGGCCGCGGCTCTCATCCATCGTCCCGAACTGTTCCTCTTGGACGAGCCCTTCGAGGGCGTGGACGCCGTGGGCGCGCGTCTGATGAAGGAGATTCTACAGGAGCAGGTCCGCCACGGTGCGACCATGTTTCTGACCTCGCACGTGCTGGAGGTGGTGGAGCGATTGTGCGACCGCGTGGCCATCATCCACGAGGGCAAGATGGTGCTGGCGGGTACAATGGCCGATCTGCGGCATGGGTCGGAGACGCTGGAAGATGTTTTCGTTCGAGTGGTGGGGGTGGCTCGGTCGGTGGAGACTTTGGACTGGTTATAACATGCGCTTGCCTTCGCTCATCCTTGCTGCACTTCTGCTCTTGTTGGCCGGCTGTGCCGGGCCAGCCACGTATCGCTATGCGAATCACATTCTGATTCCGCCCGGTGTGAAGAATGCGGCGGTATCCCAACGGGCCGTAACGATTCCGGTAGCGGCGAGCTGTTCGTCATCCGAGGGTGGTCTGGACATGTCCAACCGGGGGCGCGCCGTTCATGTAACCGTCAAGACTGCGCCGCTCCTGGCGCATCCACCAGGATGGCTCTCGAGTTGGGCCACTTCGCTCGAAAAGCGCGGCTGCCTGCGGATTGGCGACGGCGGCGTGGTGGCGGCTCGCGTGGTCGAAGCGGTCCCGCTCGATCCAAGGGCAGCATTCAATCTCATTCACCCGAGCGTGCTGACGGCTGGTTACGTGGATGTCGGGCCGGAACACCGGCTGAAGGTTGTGGGTCCGATTTTGCGCGAAGGCGCTCCGCCCGGCGCGTCGGCCATCAGCTCAGCAGCGGCGCCGGTTGCGGGAAACGACGGAAAATTGACGGTAACATTGCACTCCTCCAAGGATTTTCTCGGTTATGAGACGGCGTGGTTTGGAATTCAGCCACTCGCCGACCGTCCCGGTGCGCGGATCGTGGCGTTGTCCACCGAGGACAATTTGGGAGGAAAGCTGACCCATCCGAGCAAGCCGCAACTGGATTACTTCCAGTTTCCGGCTGACGCCGCTTTCTATCGGTTGTTCTACCTGACGCGCATTTCGAGAGCGGATCACGATATCGCGGTGCTGGCCGCACCGACGCAGGCGGAACTCGAGGAGCTGACCCAGCGCTTTGCGGCAGATCCCGAAATCTGCGCCAGCATCGCCGGGAGGTGCATCCTGATTCCCCGCGAATCGGCGGTTGTTCCTCATATCGTCGTGACCGCCGCCGGGTCGGAAATCCCGGTTGTCACGGGCGGCACCGTGCGCGACGCCTTGAAAGCGGCCGGAGTGCCGAAGCCCGAGGCTGTTCTTCCGACGCTCGCAGTTCAGCGGCGCTACGCCGGCCGGCCGGTACCGGTCTTGTTCAATCGTACCCAGCCCGAAATTTTGGATCTTCCGCTCAACGGTGGGGAGGACATCCGTTGGTAGGTTGGAATCACGCCGGGGCCATCGTCTGGGCGCAGTGGCGGACGTTGCGCAACTACATTCCGCGCTCGAATGTCGCCGGCTTGATCTTCACCGGCTTACTGGCGGCGGTCTGGTACGGAGCGTTTGTGTTCCTGGCGGGGCTGGCCTTCGTGATTCTGTCCAGGGAGAGCGAAATCGAATTCATCCGGACCATTCTTCCCAGCGCTCTGCTGCTCTGTTTTTTGTATTGGCAACTCATTCCCGTGTTGATGGCCTCCATGGGTTCGTCGCTGGAGATCAGGAAACTGCTGGTTTATCCCATCCCGTCCGGCGAGTTGTTCACATTGGAAGTGTTGTTGCGAATCTCCACCGGAGTCGAGATGCTCTTGGTGCTGACGGGCGCGGGGATCGGTTTGCTGTGGAATCCCGGAATTCCGTTGTGGGCGCCGTTCTCGCTGCTACTCTTCGTGGCCCTCAATCTGTTGTGTTCGGCCGGGGTGCGCGATTTGCTGGTGCGGCTGCTGGCTCGCCGGCGAGTGCGGGAAATCGTGATATTTTTGTTTGTCCTGGCGGCGGCGCTGCCGCAACTGTTCCTGATGACGGGCGGCGCAAAACGGATAGAGCGCTTTTTTGCCGCCGAGCCCTCAGCGTTTTTGCCGTGGACGGCGACAGCGCGTATTGCATCGGGCCAAGCCTCCTGGTTGAGTGCGGGCGTGCTGCTGGCGTGGACAGCGGTCGCCTATGTTTTCGGCCGGTGGCAATTCGAGCGCAACCTGACTTTCGACGCCGGCGCCGCCGCTTCCCAGGGCGCGCCATCCGGTCGAAAGGCCAGCCGCCTGGAGTGGTTCTATCGCTTGCCGAACGCCGTTTTGCCGGATCCGCTGGCCACGCTCATCGAAAAGGAACTGCGCTTTCTAACCCGCGCACCTCGCTTTCGCCTGGTTTTCCTCATGGGTTTCTCGTTCGGGCTGCTGATCTGGGCGCCCATGGCGTTTGGCCGCATCAGCGCGCGTCACTCGCTGGTGACGGATAATTACCTGGCCCTCGTCAGCGTCTATGCGTTGCTGTTGTTGAGCGACGCGCTGTTCTGGAACTGTTTCGGATTCGACCGCAGCGCCGCCCAGGTCTATTTCCTGGTGCCGTTGAAGATGTCTACTGTACTGTTCGGCAAGAACCTGACCGCCGTGTTCCTTGTGTTTTGCGAAATCGGCGCCATAGCGCTGGTCTGCACACTCTTGCGGCTGCCCATCACGGCATTGCAGATCCTGGAAGCCGTGGCGGTTGCCTTTGTGGTGACGCTGTTTCTGTTGGCGATCGGCAATTTGAGCTCGGTCTACAATCCCCGATCGGTGAATCCGGTGAAATCGTTCCGCACCGCCGCGAGCGGCCGGACGCAGGCCATCCTGATGCTGACCTTTCCGGTCGCGCTGACGCCGATCGTTCTTGCCTACCTGGCGCGCTATGCGTTCGAAACAGAATGGGCGTTCTTTGGAGTATTGCTGATCGGCGCGATGATCGGTGGGATTGTGTACGCGTACTCGATGGACTCTGCGGTGAAGGCTGCCGACAGGCGGAAGGAAGAGATCATTGCCGCGCTGAGCCGCGGGGCGGGGCCGATCGAGAGCTGATGCCGGCCGACTGCAAGTTCTGCGAAATCGCTTCGGGCGTCCTGTCCAGTTCAGTGGTGTTCGAAGACGCCATCTCGCTGGCTTTTCTCGATCACCGCCCGGTATTCCCCGGCCACGTCTTGCTGATTCCGAAAGAACACTATGAGACGCTCGACGATCTTCCCACCGAGCTAATCGGGCCGTTCTTCGCCAACGCGCAACGGCTTGCTCGCGCCGTCGAGCGAGGCATGCAAGCGGAGGGAACCTTCGTGGCTATCAACAACAAGATCAGCCAGAGCGTGCCGCATTTGCATGTACACATTGTTCCCCGCCGCAAGAAAGATGGCTTGCGCGGGTTTTTCTGGCCTCGCCAGAAATACAAAGATGAGGCCGAGATGAAGCACGCGCAGGAGGCCATCCGGAACGCCCTTGGCCTATAGCGGCGGGGCAGGGAAGGGGCCGCGCGCTTCTTCCATACGGACGGCGAGTTCCAGCAATAGCTCTTCGTCGTATGGCCTGCCGATCAATTGAATCCCTACCGGCAGCCCGCGCTCGTCGATGTCGAACGGGATTACCATCGACGGCAGCCCCAGCAGATTTACCCACGTCGCGAGCATCATCGCCTGGAATTGTCCGATCTCCTTGGCCGGAGTCTGGTAGCGCCGCTGGCGATGCGTAAACGCGGCGATGCTGCTGGGCGGGGCGAGGATCACCGGGCATTGTTCCATTTCCCGCAATAGACTGGCGCGCATTTTGTCGCGGATCGCCAGATTCTTTACAACCTTGGCCGCCGATGGTTCGGGTTGAGCGAGCGCTTTCTCGAGAAACTCGGTACTGGTCCAGTGCGCCTGATCCTCGCGTCCGGCGATCAACTCCGCGGTGAAACGGGCGGGAAGTTCGCCGAAGAAGAACGACCATAGGTTCGGCGCGGATTCCAGCCCCTTCGGTTCGAAATGGTCCACTGGGAATTTCAACTGGCGCAGGCAATCCGCCGCTTTGTCGAGAGCGCGGTGAACGCCCGATTCCACGGGCACCTGGTAGAACTGCTCCATGCGGCCGATTCGGAGACCTGCTAGATCGGGCACGCGCAGAGGAACCGGTGCGGAGAACGGATCCTGCGAGTCGTAACCGGCCAGCACCTGAAACAGGAGCCGCACGTCGGCGGCGGTGCGCGCCATTGGTCCGCAGACGCCGATCAATCCGCTCGGGTGATTCATTTCGGGCATGTGACCGGCGGCGGAAACGCGACCCGGTGTGGGCTTGAGTCCGGCGATTCCGGTGAAGTGCGCGGGAATCCGGATGGAGCCGCCGCCATCGCTGCCGATTCCGCCCGCCGAGCAGCAAGACGAAATGGCCGCCGCCTCGCCGCCACTCGATCCGCCGGGCGTGCGGTCGAGATCCCAAGGATTGTTGGTTCGTCCGGCGACGAAATTGTCGGTCTCATAGTTCGACAGAAACTCCGGGCAATTGGTTTTGCCCAAAGGAATAGCCCCCGCCTGCTTCAGACGCGCGACTGCCGTGGCATCGCGGGCGGCGGGGGAATCGGCAAAGAAGCGGCTGCCGCGCGTGGTGGGGAGTCCCGCCATGTTGAAGCTGTCTTTGATGGTCACCGGGATGCCGTGCAACTGGCCGGCGTTCGGGCCACGTTTCGCGGTCTCCCGCGCCTCTTCACCGAGGATTCGAACGAACGCATTAATACGCGGATTCTGTTGCTCGATCTGCTTCAGATGTGCGTCCACGAGTTCCAGCGGAGAGAGCTTTCGCGAGCGGATCAGCTCGGTCATTTGAACTAGCGTGAGCCGGTGAGGCATCCATTTATTTTAGCGGCCGGATTGGCTATCATCACGGGATGATGAAGCTTGCGTTGGGTGCGATTCTTGCCGCCGGTATTCTGAACGCTCAGGATGTGGATGCGCTGGGCGCCTACCTTGGCGTCTGGGAAGGGAAGGGCGTCTCGAAGGACACGCCGTACAGCAAGGCCGGGAATAGTTCCGCGCAGACCAACTGCAGTTGGTCGCCGAACCACGGTTTTCTGGTTTGCGATCAGATTGTCCACACGCCGGCGGGAACGACGCAAAACGACCTGAGCATCTATACGTATGACGAGAAGGATCACGCCTACGCATTTTTCGGGCTTTCGCGCAACGACTCGCACGCGCGTACGCCGAAGTTGACCATCGAGGGCAAGCGCTGGACCTACTCCGGTCAATTCGACGATGGCGCGAAGCACATCCAGTTCCGCACGGTGAACGATTTCACTTCGGCCACCAAGGTGACCTATCGCGCCGAGTATTCCGAAGACGGAACGCATTGGACAACGATGAGCGAGGGCACTAGTACCAAAGTGAAGTAGGCATTAGGTGTACGATTAGCCCATGCGGACAATTGGCGTTTCGATCGGTTTGGCGGCGGCGATTCTGATGAGTGGCTGCGCGCGGGCTCGCGTTACTACCGCGATTAAGCCGGATGGTTCCTGGACACGTACCGTGGTATTGACCGGCGCGGAGAAAAAAGAGGGGCAGATGACGCCCACCCTCGACGACACATTTGTGATTCCGTCGGGCGCCGGGTGGAAGATGCAGGAAGGCAAGAAGGATGACAATCGTGTCGTCACTTTGGAGCGAACGCTGGCCGCGGGAGCGTCTCTTCAGGCCGACGTTTCCATCAAGGCCGGCGAGCCCGGCAAGTTGAACCTGGTGAACGAGGTGACCATCACTCGCGCGGGTCCGCGCCGCTTCGAATATCGCGAGACCCTGCACTGGAAGGGCGATCCCACCAAGAGCATGGCCAACATCAAGCCGGAAGACTTGGCGAAGATTAAAGCCGATCTTCCGAAGCCACTGGCCACCGACGCGAATGCTCGAGCCCTGGCGCAAAAGACCATGGAGTTGATGATCCCGATGCTGTTCGGCCCCGGCGATCCGCTGCTGGCCATCGGTCTGCTGCATCCCGATCTGGCGGAACGCCGCGCCGGGCAGCGGATGGGCACGGTGCTGGTGAAGGTCCTGGAAGACCAGTTTGGCGACAAAATGCAGCCCGCGGAGCGCCGCGAAGTGGCGCGCAAGATGATTGCGGAGGCGTTCTCGTCGAACAAACCAGCCGATCCTTCTTCGCCCGATTCGTCCGGCAATAAGGGTTCCGGCCTGGTTCCCCTGATGTTCGTGGTCAAGACTCCGGGCCGCATTGTTTCCTCGAACGGGGAAGTGGACGAGCTGGCGGGCGAAGTCTTCTGGGCTTTGTTCTCGGAAGCTGCGTCATTCAAGGATGTGGTGTTGACCGCTGTGGTGGAAACCGGCGACAAGTAAGGATTGCCGATGCAGACTCTTGGAATCTCAGACTCCACGCCGCGCACAGAGAACCGGCTGAAGAGTCTGTTCTGGCCCTCGATTCGCCACGAGACCGACGTCGACTACGTGAGCCAGCAAGGGTTCTGGATCTGCCTTCTGGCGGCCGTCAGCACGCTCGTATTGGAGACGTTGCAAGGGTCGCCCCTCGCCGCTCTCTTCGAGGCCATCTTCTTCTTTTTGGGCGGAATCGGCGTACGTGCGAGAAGCCGTTTCGCCGCGGTGACGGTTTTCCTCGCCTCTTTGCTTTCCAGCCTGGTGTTGCAGCGGCTGACCGGGAATGGCTTCGGCATCATTCGGATTGTCGTTCTGGCCCTGCTGCTTGCCAATGTCCGCGGCACCTGGCTCTCCGCGAAGTGGCGTGGCAGCGCCACCGAGCCGCCGCCCGTTCCCCTGAGTGAAACCATTTGGGACAAGCTTTCCGACCGGCTCCCCATTTATCTTTGGCCGAAGACGAAATGGTTGTTCTACATATTGGCTGTTGTGGAGAATGCGCTGTTGATGATTGTGCTGTTCGCTCCGAGAAACATGCTGTCATGAATTTCTCTTCGCATCTCGATCGCCGTCAATTCCTGGCGACTCTTGCCGCCGCCGGATCCGCGTTCGCCTTCGACGATCAGAAGCGCCGGCGCGTCGGGCTGATCGGCTGCGGATGGTACGGCAAGGCGGATCTGCTGCGCCTGATTCAAATCGCTCCGGTTGAAGTAGTCTCGCTGTGCGATGTCGATAAGCGCATGCTGGCCGAAGCCGCCGACATCGTGGCTACGCGACAGGCGTCGAAGAAGCGGCCGCGCACCTACAGCGATTACCGGGAAATGCTGAAGGAGAAAGATCTCGATATCGTCGAGGTGGCGACACCGGACCACTGGCACGCTTTAGCCATGATCGCGGCGGTAGAGGCGGGCGCCGATGTCTACTGTCAGAAACCCATCAGCGTCGACGTCATTGAGGGCCAGGCAATGCTGGCAGCCGCTCGCAAACACGGCCGCGTGGTCCAGGTGGGCACCCAACGGCGCAGCACGCCGCATCTGGTGGAAGCGCGCAACAGCATCGTCAAGGAAGGGAAACTCGGGCGAATCGGATTGGTGGAGATTTACTGCTACTACCACATGCGCGCAACCAGCAATCCGCCGGATACCGCGCCTCCCGATTACCTCGACTATGAAATGTGGACTGGTCCCGCACCGATGCGGCCCTACAACTCGCTGGTGCATCCGCGAAGCTGGCGCGCCTTCATGGAGTACGGCAACGGCATCATGGGCGACATGTGTATCCACATGTTCGACATGGTCCGCTGGATGCTCGATCTCGGATGGCCTACGCGCATCGCATCCACCGGCGGCATTCTGGTGGACAAGGCGAGCAAGGCGAACATCGCCGATACGCAGACCGCAACATTCGATTTCGACGACCTTCGAGTGGTCTGGCAGCATCGCACTTACGGCGAATCGCCCGATCCGAAATATCCCTGGGGCGCGACGTTGTATGGCGACAAAGGCACGCTGAAGGCCAGCGTCAACAGCTACGATTTCACCCCCATGGCCAAAGGCGCGCAACCGGTGCATCGCGATGTCACCTTCGAGTTGGAGCAGTATCCGGAAGACAAAACCGAGAAGGACCTGGAGCGGAACGTTGCCCCGGCCATCCGCTATCACATGAAGGATTTTCTGGCGGCCATCGATTCGCGCTCGAAGCCGGTGGCCGATATTGAGCAAGGCTACATCTCAACCGCCAGTTGCATCCTGGCGAATATGGCCATGCAAACGGGCCGGACCTTTCAGTGGGATGCGCGCGCGCAACGCGTGGTGGGCGACCCGGAGGCGAACCGGCTGCTGGCTCGGCCCTATCGCCGTCCATGGACGCATCCGGCCGCGTAGTGGGTCAGTTTCAATTTCAACTCACCTATTGATACACACTTAGCCCCTGCGAGACTGAAATCAGCATGGGAAAACCCGGCCTTCCGCGACCCGACCGCAAGGCCATTTTTGCCGGATTCATCGGACTCTCCGTATCACACCAGCAATGGCTGCGGGCATCAGCCAACATGCGTGGCCCATCGAAGAACTCATTGGACTGCTTGCCTAAAGTACTAGCGAATCCTTCGACAATCTCCATTGCGGATTAAAAGACTGTGGGCCAAATAGACGGAACGCTTTACCCAGTTCAACTATCCCATCGCCCGTAACGACTCCACACAGGATGCCATAATCGTCTACTGGCTTCAGCACGTTGATGTATGTACGCAGTTTACCGACATAGGGGCTCACTTCTCCCATTCTCTTGGCTTCGTATGCAAAATAGATGGCAGCGTGCATGTCCGTGAAGTCCGTAGGGCTTCTCCATCGCAGACTAGACATGGCGGAATCCTGTCCGGTTCCGATTGCTCCGAAATATGGGTGGTCACGTGGGCCATGCTCGTCAAGCGAGAGAATCCTAAATTGACCTTCGATCAAGGCCACAATCAACAACTCCACCTTAACTTCATCCTGTTGGTAAACCCTGGCAATATTTGCGTCGTTGAATTCACCCATGGTCTTCCAGAG
>DASQGY010000297.1:0-2956 GCA_035632375.1 Bryobacteraceae bacterium
CACAGATCGACAAGAGCCTCACCCTTGCTTCCCAGTAGAGAGGAAAAGCCTTGGCCGGCCGCAAGTCCAGTATTGCGGATTCCGGGGGATGTCGATCAGCGTTCCGAACTGATGTCGATCACGATTCCGAAGTGATGCCGATCAGTGTTCCGAACTGATGCCGATCAGTTTTACGGTTGTAGTTCGGAACGCTGATCGCCATCGGATTGGAATGGCGGCGTAGGGCAGCCGTGGCGACTGGACTCCATGTAAAGTAGGTTTCTCCCCCGAAAATCTACTTTGAGGTGGAGACTCCCCGTTGCCACAGAAGAGGCTGACCATGCGCAAGTTGAAGGAAGTTCTGCGGCTCCATTCCCTCGGACTGAGCCAGCATCAGATCGCCCGTAGTTGCTCCATTTCCCAGAGCACCGTTCATGAATACGTGTCCGCCGCACAAGCGGCCGGCGTGAAGTGGCCGTTGCCCGACGGTTGGGATGACCAGCAGACCGAACAGGCACTGTTTCCCCAGCGGCCCGCTGCTGCCGTCTGGCGGAAACATGCGGAGCCGGATTGGGCCAAGATCCACGAGGAGTTGCAGACCCACAAGGACCTGACGCTGCAACTGGTGTGGCAGGAAGGCCGCGAGAGCAGTCCGGACGGCTATGGCTATAGCCGGTTCTGCGATCTCTACCGCCGATGGCTGAAAAAGCTCGACCTGGTACTGCGGCAGGAACACCGCGCCGGCGAGAAGATGTTCGTGGATTACGCCGGGGCAACGATTCCGATTCACGATCCGCAGAGCGGGGCCATGCACCCCGGCGCCGTGTTCGTCGCGGTGCTGGGCGCCAGCAGCTACACCTTCGCCGAAGCCACCACCGGACAGGATCTGCGGAACTGGATTGGCTCGCAAATGCGGGCCTTCGAGTTCTTCGGCGGGGTTGTTGAGGTCGTTGTGCCGGATAACCTGAAGAGCGCGGTTACGCATCCCAGCTATTACGAGCCGGATTTGAATCCTACCTGTCGGGACCTGGGGGAGCACTACGGCGTGGCGATCATTCCCGCGCGGCCGTATCGGGCCAGGGACAAGGCGAAGGCGGAGGTGGGCGTGCAAGTGGTGCAGCGCTGGATCGTGGCCGCCTTACGCCAACGCAAGTTCTTCTCCCTGGCGGAAGCCAACCAGGCGATTGCCGAGCTGCTGGTGCGGTTGAATGAGCGGCCGTTCCGCAAGCGTCCTGGCAACCGCGCCACGCTGTTCGCGCAACTGGACCGGCCGGCGCTGCAGCCGCTGCCGGCCACCCGCTATCAGTTCGGAGAATGGAAAACGGCGCGGGTCAACATCGACTATCACATTGAAGTGGAGCGACACTTCTACAGCGTGCCGTACGCGCTGGTGCATCAGGAAATGGACGTACACCTGACGGCCGACACGGTGGAGGTACTACACCGCGGGGTGCGCGTGGCTTCCCATGTGCGCTCCCAGGAGCCGGGCCAAGCCACTACGCTGACCGAACACCGGCCCAAGTCGCACCAGAAGTATCTGGGGCGCACGCCCTCGCGGCTGATCGATGACGCCCAGCAGGTCGGTCCCTGGACCGGTCAACTGGTGGCAGCGATCCTGGGCGCCAAGCGCCATCCGGAGATGGGATTCCGGTCGTGTCTGGGGATTCTGCGGTTGGCGAAAACCTATCCCGCCGAGCGCATGGAAGCGGCTGCCCGGCGATGCCTGCGGGCACGCGCCTACAACTGCCAGAGCATGGATTCGATTTTGAAGAACCAGCTCGACCGACTGCCTCTGCCTGGCCCAGCGCCCACCCGGGCAGCGGTGGAACACGACAACATCCGCGGCGCCGATTACTTTGATTCCCCGCCAGAGGCCGATCCTCCGGTGATTCCATAGACCACAAGGAGAACCATGCTTAACCAACAAACGACCGAGAAGTTGTACGCCATGCGCCTGCGCGGCATGGCCGACGCTTTTACCCAACAACAGGAAGATCCGCAATCCACGCAACTCAGTTTCGAGGAGCGATTCGCGCTGCTGGTGGACCGGCAGTGGAACTGGCGGCAAAACCGGGCTTTGGAACGGCGGCTCAGAGAGGGGCGGCTGCAAGGTCCGGCCTGTGTCGAAGATATCGATTTCCGCGCGGCACGCGGCCTGGACAAGCAGGTGATCCGGCCGCTGCTGCAGGACTCCGATTGGGTGCGCCGCCACCAACACATTTTCCTGATCGGCCCGACGGGAATCGGGAAGACATTTTTGGCGCGGGCCTTCGGACAGAAGGCCTGCCGGGATGGTTTCACCGCGTACTTCGCCACGGCGGCGCAGTTGTTTCGGGAACTGGAGCTGGGCCGGGCCGACGGCAGCTATGCCAAGAAGTTACGGGCCTTGGGGCAGGTAGATGTGCTGATCGTCGACGACTGGGCGATGGCGCCCATGGCGGAAGCCGAACGCCGTGCTTTCCTGGAAATCTGCGATGAACGCTACCTGACCAGGTCGACTCTGCTGACCAGCCAACTGCCGGTGGCGAAGTGGCACGCGCAGATCGGCGATCCCACGGTGGCGGATAGCATCCTGGACCGGCTGGTACATGGTGCTCACCGCATCGAGCTACAGGGAGATTCGATCCGGAAGCTGAAAGGCGGCCGTGGTGGAAAAAAGGTCGAGTAGGGCGGGCGGCGATGTGTTTTGGCGCGCTAACTCCAGTCGCCCTACGGGCTCCTTCCGTCAGCGCGCCAAAACAGGGAAAGCCGCAAGACGGGGATTTCCGATGGATCAAGACAAGGAAAAACAAGAAAGTTCTTGACGGATGTCGATCACTGTTTCACACTGAGAGAGCCCTGCGTCGCTTCGCTCCGTTCTGATCGGCATCAGATCGGAATGACTGATCGACATCATCGGAATGCGCAGACTGTTTGCTTGAAGGTGTACGTCCCGTTCTCCTCGGTCTTCGATACGCCTTCTGCGACATTGGCATCG
>DASQGY010000298.1:0-21149 GCA_035632375.1 Bryobacteraceae bacterium
GCCCCCGGCGATACTACGGGAGGTCCGGAGGTGACACTAGTGCAGCCCGATGTGCCGGTTGTCCTCGCGGCAAAGGAACGGTCCAAGAGAATCTCGATCAAAGGAAGAGTCTCCAGCGTCCGGCCGTTGGCCGGGCTTCGCGTGGCCAGTAAGGAAGCTGCACAGCCAGGCAAGTATGTAGCGGATTTTGAACAGGAAGTTACCGTATTGGCGGGTAGCAATATCCTTGTCGAGGCCGTGGATGACGCCGGAAACCGCACGGCGGTTACGATTCCTGTCAGCCAGGTGGGCGCGGGTAAGCCGCTCAAGATCGAAGGCGACCGCTACGCTTTGATCATCGGTGTCTCGCAATATTCAGCCAAGCCGGGGCTCGCCAGTCTGCCCTCCGCCCGCCTGGATGCAGGCGCGTTCGCCGCGGCCCTCACCGGACAAGCGGGGTTCAAGAGAGAGAACGTCACTACGCTTACGGATGCCGACGCAACCCACGCCAAGATCCGTAGCGCGCTGCGCAACTTTACCGCGCGGCCCAATCCGGACGATCTGCTCATCGTCTTCTTCGCCGGCTACGGACTCCACGATCCATTGGATCCATCCAAGCTCTATCTCGCCGCTCATGACACGCAGCTTGGACAGGTTGGCGAAACCGCGATCGCCATCGACGATTTGAAATCCACTCTCGCATCGAGCATACGCTCCCGCCAGGCGCTATTGTTGTTCGACGTGAACCACGCCATTGAGGGGGAGTGGGCTACGCGCAACAACAACCTGATCAACGATTACCTGCTCCGTCTCTTTCAGGGTGATGCCGGGAAGGCGGTGATGGTGGGATCTTCCGTGAACGAGAACGCCGTGGACCAGAGCGCCGGCGGGGGGCTTTTTGCGCGCCATCTCATCGAGGCCGCGCGCGGCCAGGGAGATGCGAACCAGGACGGAGTAACAACGGTCCGCGAGTGGTTCCTCCAGGTCAGCCGCGCCGTGAAGGCGGACTCGGGCGGGAGGCAAAATCCACGCTTCACGTTGCAGCAGGCGGAAAGGCCGGTTTTCGCCGCGGCCCGCTAGCCATGATGCTCAGAACTGGACTTGCGGCCGCACTGTTAATTCTCGCACTGGTCTCTTTCGCACAACAGCGGGGCTTGGTGCATGAGGATTCTCCGCTACAACCGCGCGCCTTCGTGGCCCTGGCCATTGGCAACGCAAAATACAGCCGATCCCCGCTTACCAATCCCGTGAACGATGCGCGGGATGTCGCGGGCGTCTTGAAAGAGTTGGGGTTTGCCGTGGAATTGGCTGTCGACGTCGATTACCGGAAGCTGGGTACAAGCATCGATCGTTTTGTGACGCGGTTGCGCCGCGGCGATGTGGCCGTGTTCTATTACGCTGGTCATGGCATTCAAATCGAGGGCGAGAATTACCTGGTCCCGACCGACTTCGAGGCGCAAGACGAAGCGTCGGCCAAATACGCCGCCTACCCAGTGGATCGGCTGATGGAAGGAATGGAGCGCTCCGGCGCCAAGCTGAACATCATTATTCTGGACGCCTGTCGTAACAATCCCTATCGTGGCTCACGCGCCTTGAGCGGCGGACTTGCACCGATAGGCGCCGGAGCGGGAACGTTCGTAGCGCTTGCTACCTCTCCCGGGAAAACCGCTTCGGACAATTCCAAAGGCGCCAACGGGCTTTTCACTTCTTACTTGCTGGAATCCCTCAAACAACCTGGTCTCACATTGGATGAAGTCTTCAACCGGACGCGCGAGAAGGTGTACAGCGCCTCCAAACAGGCGCAGACTCCTTGGAGTCAGACCAACGTGATCGGCAAGTTTTACTTCCGGCCCGCTGCATCGACCGCGCTGGAGGTCGTGCCGCCTCAGCCGGCTGAGAGTGTAGGTGTGTCCGCGCCGCCGCGCGAACAGGCCTCCCGTGCTTATAGGGACGGGGTACAAGAATCGCGGAATGGCCAGCCCGGCACCGCTGTAGAAGCGTTCACGCAAGCAATACGCCTGAATCCGGACAATCTGGATGCATACTATGAGCGCGCCATGACCTATGCCGCATCCGGTCAATTTCAACGTGCCATCGACGACTTCAGCCGGGTATTGCGCGGAAATCCGAACGATGTGAATGCGTTGATTGGCCGCGGCGCTTCTTACATCAACATCTCGGAGCACAGTCGCGCCGTAGCGGATCTCGACCGCGTGATTCGTCAGGAGCCGGAAAACGAAATCGCATACTTCAATCGCGGCCTGTCGAACGCGGGTCTCGAACAGAACCGGGAGGCGATCAACGACTACTCCCAGGTTGTCGCTCGGCGTCCGAAATGGCCGAGCACTTGGTACAATCGCGGAATTGTTCATGCCGCATCCGGCGATTTCAGAGCCGCCCTCGCGGACTATACGGAGGCGATCCGGCTCCGCCCCGATTACGCGAGCGCGTATGCTAATCGTGGCGCAGTGAATGCGGAACTCGATCGGCTGCCTCAGGCCTTGGCGGATTTCGATGAGGCAATACGCTTCGATCCCGAAAATGCCGCGATGCTTAACAGCCGCGGCGTTGTCTGGCTTGAAATGAAGAATCCCGCTAAGGCTCTGAATGATTTCAATGAGGCCATTCGATTGAATTCGCTTCTCGGCCAGGCGTATTCGAATCGCGCCGAAGCCCGCCGGATGCTGGGGGATAGCGCCGGTGCGGAGGCGGACTTGAAGCGAGCCAGAGGTCTTGGCGTCCGCTGATCCCCCCGCTTTTGGATCAAGATTTCGGCTGAACCTGCCGATAACATAAGTGGATGCCCGTGGAGACTCCTAGCAGCGAGGCCGTACTGACCCGGTTCAACAAGCTTTTGCAGGACCTGGTGCGCGGGTCCATGAACCGTAACACGTTCCAGCCATGGGAGATAGAGATTCTCCTGGATATCGAGGCGTGCCATCTCCGCGATGCCGTCCGCAGGGAAACCCTTCGGCGCTACCAGAAAGCGGTCCAGCGCGCCATGGAAAAGGGCGCTCCCAGCCCCTTCCGGCTCTCGCAATACTTGAGCGGCAAGAAATCCAACGCAGTTGCCCGGGTGTCATCGGGCGTCGAGACTCCCTAAAGCTGCGTTCACGCCACCCTCTGCTATCCTAAAAGTCAGCGACGCGCTAAAGGAGAATCCCATGGGTTGTGGCAGCGGAATGCTCGGTCCCCGAGTTGAAGAAGAAACCAGCGGCGGACGCAAGGTCTTCTGCGTCAAATTCCAGAAGGAAATGACCGGCCTGGACGAGCCTCCCTTCGACGGCCATCCGCTCGGCCAGCGCATCTACGAGAGCGTCTCCAAAGAAGCCTGGAAGATGTGGCTGGAGCAGATGAAGATGATCATGAATGAGTACCGGCTGAACCTCGGCACTCAGGAAGCGCAGGAATTCCTGCTCAAGCAGATGGAGGACTACTTTTTCGGCGAAGGGGCTGCGTTGCCGCCTGGGTACGTGCCGCCGAAGTCGAAGGGGTAAAAGAAGGTTCCAGGTTTTAGGTGCTAGGTGTCAGGGGAGGATTGCGGCTGCCGCCGCCTTCTTTTTCTTATTAGACCACTGGCAAAGCGGTTGCTACTTCGAAGCGTAATTTTTGGTGCGCTGCGCGTAACGCCAGTTCCACTTCGTCCGGTGATTTGCTGCGCGCGAAGATGAACCCCAGGTAGCTGTTGCCTTCCGGTAGCGGAACCAGTTTCTGTCCTTGTTTTGCGGTGATGATCACGTCTTCGATTCCGGGTTGCGATTTTGCATCGTCCAATCCCTCCACCGCGACGTAAACTCCTTCGCGCGGAATCGGGATCATCATCACACCTGCTGCGCCCGGCGTCATCGGAAGGGACGACACGTCCTCGCCGGCGGCATGCCGCAGAATCAACTCTTCCAGTCCCGGCAGCACTCGGGCGCACAATCCACCGATCGGGCGCGCGGCTACCTCCAGCATCCAGACACCACGCGGATTCACGCGCATCTCGGCGTGGATCGGCCCGTGCTCGAGGCCGAGCGCCTTTACCGCCGTTTCCGTGGTGCGCTCGATTTCGCGCTGCGTCACCTGAGTCTCCCGTGAAGGTGTGACGTAAATCGTCTCCTCGAAATACGGGCCATTCAGCGGATCGGGCTTGTCGAACAGCGCCAGCACATGCGGACGTCCATGGACCAGAATCCCCTCCAGCGCAAACTCGCGGCCCTTGATGAAGCTCTCCACTTGGATGAAGCGATGGTGCTCTTCATCGAAGCACAGAATATCGGGGTCGCCGAGCAGCGCCTGGATACGGCGGAATGCCGCGGCGAACTCCTGAGGATTATTTGCGCGGATCACACCGCGACTGGCCGACAATCCGAGCGGCTTCAGGACGCAAGGATACCGCGCAGTCTCCGCCGCCGGATGCGGGCCCTCGGAAAGCGCAATGCGCCGGAACTCGGGAACGAGCAAGCCTGCGTCCCGGAATCGCTCGCGCGCCAGAAACTTGTTGCGGCAGGCGAGCACGGAATCGGGCGAGTTGTACGGAATCCCCAGCCGCTCGGCCGCAAGCGCGGCGAGATAAGCAGGTCGATCGCCAACGGCAACGATCCCGTCGACGCGCGCCTCCGACGCAATCACGCGAGCCGCGCCCTCGGGATCTTCAAAGCGCAGCGCCAGCGCGTGATCGCCCCACGGATCGTCCAGCACATGACATCGATCCGTAGCCAGCCTGAGCTCGATGCCCAACCGCTCAGCAGCCTCGGCAAACACGCGAGTCTGATAGCCAGTAGTAGCGCCGATCAGCAGCAACTTTTTCCGATCGTTCACACCCACCACCAAAGGGAAAGATGAGGAATACAAGGAAGACGAGGAACGGCGCCGCACGAGCAGCCTCGTTTTCCTAGTATTCCCCGCTTTCCTTGTCTTCCTTCCGCTAAACAAGAGCCACCTGCTCTTCCGTGGGCTCCGCTCAACAGTACCAGGGCTCATCCATGTAAGGAATGGTGGCGCGCGGCATCAGGTCGAAGTTGTCGGGCAGCGGCCGATCGGCGGCCAGGTTCCACAGTTTGCGGAAAATCTCCCGGCGCGTCGCCTTCTGCGCGGCCAGTTTCAAGGCTTGTTCGGCAAGAATATCCACGGCTGGATCGGCATGTTTCCAGCGATACAGCAAAGCCGGCTCATCGAAGCCCGTCACCACCGATTGAACGTCATCCAGCTCCAACATCCGCGATCCGCTCGGGATCAATAACCGCAGCGCCAACTGGATGGGTGCGACGTGCTCCACCAGATCCAATTCCATGAGCACCGCCAACAGTTCTCGATACGATTCCCGAGTGGTCCACGGCGTGAACGGAATAAATGTCGGCGCGAGCGTCAGCCCAACTGAGCGAAATTCGCTTGCCACCTCGATGAAGTCGCCCCGCGTGTGCCCCTTCTCCAGTTTTTCCAAAACCGCGTCGTCCACCGACTCGACGGCGCTGGTTACGAACATGCACCCGCTTTCCTTGAGCCGCGGCAGCAACTCCCGCTGCTTGCGCAAGTGTTCAATCTTGATGGTGGCGTCGTAAGAAAGGCGCGGAAACTCGCGATGCATCGCCTCCACGATCCTCATGACGTGCGTTGGCCCGTTGAAGAAGTCCGGATCGCCGAAGGTGATGTGCTCGGCGCCCGCAGCCACCTGACATCGGATATCCTCAAGCACCACCTCCGGCTGAACGATCCGAAAATTGCCCTGGTACACCGGGACCACCGGACAATGCCGGCACATATGTTTGCACCCGCGGCTCGCTTCGGTATAACCGGCCTGTTTCGCCGTCCCGTTGATTCGCAGCTTGGCGTACTCCGCGAGCGGAGGAAGCGAGGAGCGCAGTGGAGTCAGAAATTGCAGCCGGTCGAGCGAGATTAGTGGCTCTATCTGAGGGCCGCGAGCCAGTCGTCCGGCCAACGATACCAAGCCCGGCTCAAACTCGCCGCCGAGGATGGTTTCCACCCCCAGCTTGCGCAGGTACGATTCATTCAGCGGGGCGTACAGCCCGTAGCAGCACAAGTGCGCCGCGGAATTCAGCGTCCGGATCTTCTGGATGACCTCGATCGCCAGCCGGGTGGCCGTGTGCATCGGTAGATAAAACGCAATCAACCCGGCAGTGCTGGCCGTATCCGCTGGCAGCGGCTCCATGCAAAGATCGGCGCACGCGACTTCATGACCTGCCGCCGCGAGCCAAGCCGCGGGCGAAGCGAGCCCAAACGGCTGCCGTCCCAACTCGTACGTGGAAACCAACAGGACTTTCATTCCGCACTTTGATTATCCCGCGTCCAATGGCGCCGCTTAACTCCGTGCGCGGCCCGGCCGGCCAAATACACGGCACTCGAAACCGAGCCGCGACCTTGAGGAGCGGTTGCCGATCTTCGTACGACGTCTCAGCGCGGAAATAGGTAATCGTATGGTGTGTAAACAGCTTGCCGGGGCGCTCAAAATTCTTCTGAAGCACCAGCAGCGTACATTCGCCGCCGAAAACGGCCCCACCACCGCCTACCCCTTGGCGAAATACAGCGCCGCCGCCCGCTCCAGCTCCGACTTGCTCATGAACGGCGGCCGCCCTTCGTACCTTCCGATGGACATCAAAATGTTGCAAATGTCCGCCGGATAGCAGGCGCGCAGCTCGGTGCGGCCGTCGCGCAGGCAAAGCTTGCGGAGGTATTCGGAGCTGTCCGGCTCGTGCGGGATATTGCTGCTCCCCACCACGCGATGGAAGATCTGATCGAACGCCTTGTCGTCCACGGCGTCGACGAAGATCTTGTTGTGGATGCGGCGCAGGAACGCCTCGTCGGCCAGATCGCTAGGCTCCAGGTTGGTGGAAAACACTACCATCAGCTCGAACGGAATCTGGAATTTGACGCCATAACGCAGCATCAGGTAATCGACGCGGCGATCCAGTGGGACAATCCAGCGGTTCAACAAGTCGCGCGGCGACATCAACTGCCGCCCGAAATCGTCGATGATGAAAATTCCGTTATTAGCCTTCATCTGCAACGGCGCGGCATAAATCCCCGACGATTCGTCCAGGCGCAATTCCAGCATGCTGGGAATCAGTTCGCCGCCTACCACGATGCAGGGACGCCGGCACAGCACCCATCGAGGATCGACGTCATGATCGTCCACATCCAGCTTCTGGTGCACCACCGGATCGTACAAACTGATGATCTGCCCGTCCACCTCCACGGCGTGCGGCAGCAGAATGGCATCGGTGTAGACGCGCAGCATTCGTTCCGCCAAGCTGGTCTTGCCGTTTCCCGTAGGCCCGTAGATAAAGATGGAATTCTGCGAGATCAGCGCCGGCCCCAATTGATCCAGCAAATGATCGGTGATCACCAGGTCGGAAAACGCCGACCGCAGCGTCTTGCGGTCGATGCGCACCTGCGCCGATTGCGCCTTCGTGGCGCTGTGGTAATCCTTCAACGACACCGGCGCCGCGCCGGCATACTGGGTGATCTGAAACCGCTCCGCCGCCAGCAACTTCCCGGCTTGAGACAGCGTGAAGTGATAATCGTTGCCGATCATGCCCTTCACTTCCACCATTTGCTGCCCGCGCATGTGGTTGAAGATGATGTTCAGGATGGGCATGGAGACCCGTAGCGTGGAGCAGAGGCTCTGCAGATTGCTGAAGCCTTCCAGCAGCAACCGGCGCAACACCAGGTCCAGCACCAGGGACTGGGAAATCCCTAATTCTTCAAAGGTTTGTGGAACGGCGGGCGCGAATCCCGTTCGTACCGGCGAGAGCAGGGCAGCCATAGAGAGAGCAATCCTCACTCTTTGAATCGGCCGTTACCGGTGAATTATTTATACAAGGCCCAATTGTTTATACACGGTTCGGAGCGGTTCCGCGTCAGACCTCTTGTGAAGGACTGCCGTCTCCTGGTGTGCGCGATCTCCGTGTGCTTCCTGGCGTATGCCGGACCCACCGCCGAGCAGCTATTCAAGGATGCGCTCAAAGCGGAAAAGTCCGGCCAAACCGTGCGGGCCTACCTGCTTTACGCCGAAGCCGCCGCCACCGACCCAAGCAACATCGCCTACTGGGAACGGGCGCAAGCGCTGCGGCCGATGGCAGCCTTGATGAAGTCCACCGATTCGGCCGCGCCCCAACTGTCGCCCGACAAGATCGACCGCACGCTGTTCGGCTCCATCGGCGCCCAGGATCTCGAGAAGGCGCGCCAGCCGCTGCCTCCACCGGAATTGAAGGCTGAACCGGGGCGCCGCGATTTCGACCTACGCGGCGACTCAAAATCGCTTTGGGAGCAAGTGGCCAACACGCTCGGTCTGATGGTGGTGTTCGAGACGCAATACCAGCCCACGCGTTCCATCCGTTTTCAGTTAACCGGCGCGGACTATCGCGAGACTCTGCGCGCGCTCGAAGCCGCTACGGATTCGTTCCTGACTCCGGTCAGCGACCGCCTGATCTTCGTCGTGAACGACACTCCACAGAAGCGGACCGAGTTCGAAGGTACCGCCGCCGTGGTGATCCCGTTTCCGGAGACCGCCACCGTTCAGGAACTCCAGGAACTCACCGTCGGCGTCCGCGGCGTGCTCGATATCCAGAAGTTGACGGTGGATAGCCAGCGCAGGCTGATTCTGATCCGCGATCGCGTAGTCAAAGTGCGGCTGGCGGAAAAGCTCCTGCAAGACCTGATGCGCCCGCGTCCGCAGGTGGCGGTGGAGGTGGAGATCCTGGCCATGGACAAGACCTCGTCCTTGAGCTACGGGCTCACCCTCCCTACCGCCTATCCGCTGGTAAGCTTCATAAAAAGCGCGTATCTGAATACGTCGATTCCTTCCGGATTCGCGCAATTCCTGACCTTCGGCGGCGGCGCGAGCTTGATTGGTATTGGGATCACCAGCGCTAATCTATTCGCCAATGTCGCGAAGTCCAGTTCCACCACGTTGCTTAACTCCGAGGTGGTGGCCATGGATGGCCTGCCGGCCACGCTGCATGTCGGCGACAAATTTCCGATCGTCACCAATGGCTATTTCGGCGCCACGTCGGGCACGGGCCAGGTATTCACGCCGCCGCCAACCTTCCAGTTTGAGGATTTGGGGCTGGTGCTGAAAATAACGCCGCACATCCATGGCACCGACGAGGTATCGATGGATATCGATGCCGAGTTCAAACTGCTTGGCGCGGGTGCCGTCGACGGGATTCCGGTGATCTCCAACCGGAAGTACGAGTCGAAGATACGGGTCCGGACGGGTGAATGGGCGGTGATCGCCGGATTGATGAGCGGATCGGAAGCGCGCACCATCACAGGAATTCCCGGCATGACCAGCGTTCCACTCCTGCGCAGCAACAAAGTAACCAAAGACGACAGTGCGACGCTGATCGTCCTGAAGCCGCACTTGCTCAATCTGCCCCCCACCGAGACGCCCACGTGGCGCGCGTGGTGCGGAACGGAAACAAAGTTGCCCGGCAACTACTGAGTTTCCGAGCCGCGCGCGTAAGCAAGCGGGCTTGCTATCCTCAGAACACAGCATGTCGAAAATGTTGGATGAGATTCGCGAACAGCCCGCGGCTCTCGAACGTACGCTCCAGGCCGAGCGCAATTCGATCGAGCAACTGCGAGCAGTGCTCACCCGCGACAGGCCCCGGCTTATCATGCTGGCCGCCCGCGGCACCTCCGACAACGCGGCTCAATTCGGGCGCTATCTGCTCGAGATCACCACCGGCATCCCGGTCACGCTGGCCGCGCCTTCCATCTTTACGCTGTACAAAGCCTCGTTCCAGTTCGACGGCGTCCTGGTAATCGCGATTTCGCAATCGGGCGAATCCACCGATACCAATCTGGTGTTGGAACGCGCTCGCGAGCAGGGCGCGCGCACCATCGGCGTCACCAACGAAGCGTCCAGCACGCTGGCGCGGCTCGCGGAACATCCCTTCCTGGTGCATGCCGGCCGGGAGAAGAGCGTCGCGGCCACCAAGACTTACACCGGACAAATGCTGATGCTGTACTTGCTGGCCTACGCGCTCGGCGGCAACATATCGCTGGACGACCTGGCGCGACTGCCCGAGTGGGCCAACCACGCATTGAGCCTGGAAGAGGAAATCGCCCGCGCCGCCGAGCGATACCGTTTCATGGACCATGCCGTCGTAGTGGGCCGCGGGCTGAATTACGCCAATGCCTTCGAGTTCGCGCTCAAACTGATGGAAACCTGCTACGTGATTGCCGAACGTTTCTCCAGCGCCGATTTGCTGCACGGCCCCATCGCCATGGTGGAAGCTTCGTTCCCGGCGTTCCTGTTTGCTCCATCGGGCGTCACCTGGCCGGGCCTGCGCGAGATGTTCGAAAAGCTGGGTCAGCTTAAAGCCGAGACATTGCTGATCACCGATCAGAGCAATCCCGAGGCGCCCGCGCTCAGCAAACACTCCATCGTGCTGCCGGTTGCGCTCGATGAAATCTTCACCCCGATCCCTTACATCATTCCGGCTCAACTGTTCGCCGCGTCATTGGCCATGGAGAAGGGCCTGAATCCGGATGAGCCGAGAACAATCAGCAAGGTCACCCGTACAATGTAGCCAGTAGGCGTCAACATGAACCGAATCGCCGGCCGGATAGCTTGTATCAGCTTGCTGGTTCTTCATGGATTGCCTGCGCAAGACCCTGTGATCCAGCCGCGCGCGAAGGCCGCCGCCAAGAAGCGCGCCGATACGCAGCCCTCGCCAACGCTCCGGGTGGATACCAACCTGGTGCAAGTTCCGGTAACCGTGACCGACCAGTTGGGCCGCCCCGTGGTCGGGCTCGAAAAGCAAAACTTCCGCGTCTTCGACGACAAAGTGGAGCAGGCCATCACGCGCTTCGCCATGGACAATGAGCCGGTGGCAGTCGGGTTCGTGTTCGATGTCAGCGGCAGCATCGGGAGAATGATGGGGCAATATCAGCTCGCCACGCACGAGTTCTTCCAGCATGCGGAGCCGGAAGACGAATTTTTCCTGGTGACCTTTGAAAGCTCCCCGAAACTGGCTGTGCCCCTCACCCAGCGCGCCAACGAGATCCAATACCAGATCATGATGACTCGTTCCCAAGGGATGACCGCCCTCTTCGACGCGGTGTACCTGGCGACGAACGAAATCCGGAAGTCGAAGCTGAACAAAAAGGCGCTCATCCTGATTTCCGACGGCGGGGAAAATCACAGCCGCTATAGTTTCGGCGAGCTCAAGAACGCGCTGCGGGAGACCGACGCTCTGCTGTACTCGATCGGGCCATCGCCCGATAATCTCGCCGGTGATAACAACGGCCGACTGCTGAAGCAACTTGCCGAGCTAACCGGCGGCCGCCTGATCGAGGTTGGCGGAACTGATTTGGCCGACCTCTCGCAGAAGATCATCGTCGACCTGCGAAATCGCTACGTGCTGTACTATTCGCCGCAAGATAAGGCCCGCGACGGGCGCTATCACCACATTCGGGTGCAACTGATTCCTCCGCGCGGTTTGCACAAGCTGACGCCGCATTGGCGGACAGGCTACTACGCGCCGGGCGAATGAAGCCTGTGCCACCCATGGCTGTCAAATTGTCGATCCGAGGTAGCACAGGCTTTAGCCTGTGGATGTTCCAGACTGTTCGACTTACTTTTTCAGCACCGTCTTTAGCTTGTGCAAAGTTGTTTTCAGCGACCTTCTACCGCACCACTCCCGCCAGCGGACTGCTCGCACTCGCATAAAGTTTCTTCGGCATCCGCCCCGCCAAGTGCGCCAGGCGGCCCGCCTCCACCGCGAGCTTCATCGCCTCCGCCATCTTTTCGGAATCTTCCGCCTCGGCTATTGCCGTGTTCATCAGCACGCCGTCGAAACCAAGCTCCATGGCGATTGCGGCATCCGATGCGGTACCCACGCCGGCGTCGACGATGAGCGGCACTTCGTTGATGGTCTCGCGGATGATCCGCAGGTTCGCGGCGTTCTGGATTCCCAGGCCCGACCCGATGGGCGCGCCCAGCGGCATCACCGCGGCAGCTCCGGCGTCCACCAGCTTGCGGGCGTTCACCAAATCGTCGTTGGTATAGGGAAGCACCACGAAGCCTTCCTTCACCAGCACGCGCGTGGCTTCCAGCAGCCCTTCGTTATCCGGAAAGAGCGTCTTCTGATCGCCGATCACTTCCAGCTTCACCCAGTTCGACAAGCCCACTTCTCGCGCGAGCCGAGCCGTACGAATGGCCTCCTCCGCTGTGTAGCAGCCGGCCGTGTTCGGCAGGATGAACATCTTGGAGCGGTCAATATAATCGATCAGCGATTCCTTCGATTTGTCGGTTAGATTCACCCGGCGGACCGCCACCGTAACTACCTCGGCGCCCGATGCTGCATGGCACCGCGCCATCTCCTGAAAGCTGCGGTACTTTCCCGTACCGACGAACAGCCGCGAATGAAACTCGCGGTCAGCGACGCGCAAAACATCAGGCATACCATTCATTCTAGCGCCGTCCCCGAGCGGAAAAGTCTATTTTGTCTCAATCGTGGACCGCGAAAGCTCTTAGACCTAGAGTGCTTTTCCGAAGGCGACTAGGGGGAATGCCCGTCCCGAAGTAAGCTGCCGACGGCTATCCATATGGTTGCAAACATCCGATGAAACGGCTGGCGATCGACTACACCAGGAGCGGCACATTGTATCTAGTACAAATCTTTCGCGCTAGTCCAATGATGGGCATGGCGCTCTGCGTGTGCCTGGCGACGATCTTCTGGTGCCTCCTTCTGGCCAAGCGTCAGGGGAACCGGCTGGACAAGGTTCTTACCGGACTGCTCGGCATGATTGCCG
The DNA here is from genome assembly GCA_035632375.1 of Bryobacteraceae bacterium. Taxonomy (GTDB): domain Bacteria; phylum Acidobacteriota; class Terriglobia; order Bryobacterales; family Bryobacteraceae; genus Palsa-89. The sequence continues at coordinate 12,745 of DASQGY010000298.1, forward strand.
TCTATGAAGCCGTGCGCATCCTGAAGGAGTGCGGGATCATCCTGATTCCTGGCCTTCGCACCCTCGACGGGTGGGTGGATTTCATCATCGCGTCCTTGTATCTGATCGCGGCGTTGATTCTCAAAGTATCGAGCATCGACCGCGCCAATACCCAAGTGCGGCTTCGACTGGTGGAGGCCAACGAAAAGACCGTTGATCTGGGGAAGGGCGCGGCGTCCACCGCTCTTGAAACCATGCCGTCCTGGTCCGACGCATCCCCGCTGGCCACCTTTGCCGTCGACACGAGCGGCGCGGTGATCTATTGGAATGCCGCCGCCGAGCGCCTGCTGGGTTGGACGCGCGACGAGATCTTGGGACAGCAGCTTCCTTTTGCGAGCGCCCGCTTGCTGCAAAACAGGAAAGGCCGCGAAGTTGAGGCGGCAATCTGGACCGCCCCCCTCCGCCTGCCCAACGGCTCGCTGCGGGGCACTCTGACCATCGCGGCAGATAGCTCCGCATTGCGCGCAGCAGGGCTCGAGGGCGCCAGGTTGCCGGCGAGGGCCCAGTTAGTTTCTTCGTAGCGCACGCACTCGTGCGTGCCGTGTTCGCACTCCTGCGAACACAAGTTAGAACGGAAGCCAGTCAGCGTCGGCATGAGTGCCGCCGCGGACACACGAGTGCGTGCGCTACGGAAGTCTCCTCGCTTTTTGATCGATCCCGTTCTGATGCATGATAAGGCCCGACACGCCGCCTGATTCACTCTTGGTAAACGACAACTGGGCGTCCACGATCTTGAGAAAGAACTCGCCTTCTTTCTCGGCGAAAATCTCCACGGCCGGTTGCCCGGTCAATAGGGCGAACATGCGCCCGCCGTCGCTCGTGATCTTGATGGTGACCTTGGGCGCCAATTCATATTCGCCCACATAGCTCTCCAGAATCTTCGGATCGAGTGTGATCTCCTGGTGCGCCACCGGCGGCGAGAACCTGGCGGCAGGCCATTGGCTCTCGAGTACATGGCGCCCGATGTCGTCGCAATCGGTAAACGTATTGCACAGCACCACTACGCCAGTCTTCTTCGCCGGGGCGAAACCCGCGAGGGTGCGGAATCCGGCGGTCCCGCCGTTGTGCCAGACAATATCCGTTCCGAACTTGTGAAACACGTGCCAGGCCATCATGATTTCAAGATCGGGCGAGCCGGTCTCGCGATGTACGCTGCGCATGCGGCGCATTGCCGCCTTCAAAGGCGTATCGGTCAACTCCAGATTCGCCGCCAGAAATTTCAGCATGTCGTTGGCAGTGGAGCGGATGGCGCCCGCGCCGGCCAGCGCATCCAGGTCCCAGTTCTTCACCGGCTTGAGCACGGCATTGTATCCCGTGGCCATGCGTTTCTTCTGCTCATCGGAGAGCGTCACCGTGGTACTCGACATTCCGAGTGGCTCCAGAATCCGCTTGCGCACCAGTTGTTCGTAACTCATGCCGGCCTTCAGCGAAAGTGCGTGTCCCAACAGGCCTACAGCCAGATTCGAGTATTCGTATTTCTCCCCGATGTCGCGCGTCAGCGTGTAATGCGAGAGAAAATCGTACAGCTTCGGCGGGTCGTAATCGGCGTACGGATTGGCCAGATCGGCCGGCTTCATATTGTTGGGCATGCGCGGCAGCCCGGAGATTTGCATGGAAATATCGAGCAGCGTAATCTGTTTGCCGTTGCGGCTCGGGACAGTGACCGATGCCGGCAGGAATTTCGCCACTGGATCGTCGGGCTTCACTTCGCCGCGCTCGATCATGTCGGCCAGCACCAGGGATGTGAAAACCTTGGTGATGGAGCCGATTTCAAAAAGCGTGTCGCCATCCGGTTGTCGATCGCGGTCCAGCGCCACCCGGCCATGCCCAACAACATGGCGGCCTTTGGCATCGATGGTTCCCACCACGATCCCGACGGTCTTCTTCCCCTCGTCCACGCGGTTGACCATCAGTGCCTGGATCTCGGCAAGGTCCGCCGATAGCAGCCCGGTTGCCAGCAAAACAATTACGATCGATAATTTCTTCATTTGGACTCTCCTTCGTCACCAGTCAGGGACACCAGATCCGCGCGCTTCGCACGCAGGCTACGCACGCCTTTCACTTCATTCAACCACCAAACCACTGCGTTCACCGCGGTGAACCAGATCGCCGTCAGCAGGAAACGCATTGCACCGCCCTTGCGCTCGAAAGAGCCTACCGCGATCAGCATCAGGCCTATCCAGAACGGCAAAACGTACCAGTATTTCGCGCTCTTCAGCAGCCGGATCTGGCGGTCGTATTTCTCCCGGAGCGCTTGCCGGTACGCAGCCAGCGTTTGCTCCGGCGCGGGATTCCGTGACGCTCTCGAATAGCGCCGCAAGTAGAAGATCACCCATACGCCGCAACCGGCGATCCAAATGCAAGCGATGCGGGTCAGAGTGTCCGAGGCCGAGATCGCCTGCCAAACGAAGAAGAAGGCGACCAATACTCCGCCAATGGTTTCGCGAAGATCGCGGCGTCGAATGGTCCCCTCGAAATCGCGCATTCTCCTCTGCAGTTGGCCAAGTAACTGGTGTGGGTTCACTCCTCCGCCGCCCGCGTCGGATTGCCAAATATCGCGCAGTTCGTCGAATTGTGGTGTCATCCTCGAATCTCCTTTCCGCGTATCGTCGCCGTCAAACGATCGCGAATGCGGCTGAGGCGGCTCCCGATGGCGCTCTGTGAGAGGCCGGAAATCTGCTCGATTTCTTCATAGCTCAAGCCCTCCAGATGCAGAACGATCAATTGCTTGTCGATGGCCGCGAGTTCCCGCATGGCAGCCAGCATCGCCTGCCGCTTTTCTTCCAGTAGGAGAGTCCGATCGGGGTGGTCCGCCACGCTCGGGCTACTGAACGATTCCGTTATCGGAAACTCCCGATGCTCGCGTTTGCGACGCGATTCCATGGTCGAGATCGCGATGTTGTGCGCGATCCGGTACAGCCAGGTCCGCTCGCTGGAATCACCCCGAAAGCGCGGGATCGCCTGCCACAACCCCAGCGCAATCTCCTGGAACAGGTCCTCCCGGCGCGACGGCTCCGTCTCGTAGGAATTCACCAGACGCCACACCGGTTGCCGGTACTGCTCCATGATCCTCAGAAATGCCGCTTGCTGGTCGGATTGTGCCATCTGCGGCATTCTGTACAGGTAGTCTTCGCGGAAAGGAAATCCTTGCATGGTCTGTGGGGCAGGTTGCCAACCTGCGCGCGATTGTTAATCGCGCTTCGCCAAACGGGTTACCAACCCGCTGCAGGTTGCCAACCTGCCCCACAGAGACAGGCGCCTAGAATTTTTCGCCCAGCAGCGCCTTCAGGCGCTCGTACCCGGCACGGCTCACCTGAAGCTGCGTCCCATCGCTGAGCACCGCCACTCGGCTGTCCTTCGCGTAAGGCTCGATCTTGGCCACGCGCTCCAGATTCACGATAGTGGACCGATGAATTCGCACGAACTGCTGCGGATCGAGCGCCGTCTCCAGGCTCGAAATGGTCTGCTGCTTCAGATAGCTCTTGCCCTGGCTGTGTAGCGCGACATAATCGTCCTGCGCTTCGGCATAGTCCAGCCGGTCCACCGGAATGATGTGTACTCGCGCGCCGTCTTTCACCACGATGCGCTGCAGATACTGTTGCGGAGCGCGCGCCGCGCTGGCCAACTCGTCGGCCGGCGGAGTCCTCTCGCCCAGCCGCTGCCGCGCGCGATCCAGCGCCTTCTCGAACCGCTCCAGGCTGAACGGCTTCAACAGATAGTCGACGGCGTGCGCGTCGAAAGCCTTCATGGCGTACTGGTCGTACGCGGTGACGAAGATCACCGCGATGTCGCGGCCGATCAGCTCCAGCACTTCAAAGCCATCCAGCTTCGGCATCTGCACATCCAGGAAAACCAGGTCCGGCTTGCTTTCCGAAATAGCTTTGACCGCTTCGAAGCCGTTGCTGCATTCGGCCACAATCTCCACGCCGGCGCTCGATTCGGCATACTCGTGCAGTAAGCTCCGGGCCAGTTCTTCGTCGTCGACAATCACTGCGGTGATTCGGCCCTTGCCAGTTCCCGCGCCGGCCGCAACGCCTGCTGCGGCCGGCTGTGAGCCAGAGTCCCGCTCCAGATTCCGCAAATCCACCAGCAGATCGCGCGCCGACTGATAGCGCCGCTCGCGCTCCTTCTCCAGGCACTTGCGGACCACGCGTTCCAGCTCTTCGGGAATTTCATAGTTGAAACGAGCCATCGCGTCCGGCTGCGTCTGCAGAATGCGCGCCATAGTTTCGGGCGCGTTCGTCCCGGCGAATGGCAGACGTCCCGCGGCCATTTCGTACAGCACTACGCCCAGGCTGAAGATGTCGGCGCGATGATCCACGTCGCGGCCCAGCGCCTGTTCCGGGCTCATGTATTCCACGGTTCCCAGCACCAGCCCCGCGCTGGTGAGCAACTGCGTCTCCTGATTGCTTCGCGGGGGATTCTCCAGCTTGGCCAGTCCGAAATCCAGCACCTTCACGTAACCTCGCGGCGTCAGCATCAGGTTGGCGGGCTTGATGTCGCGATGGATGATGCCCTTGGAATGCGCGGCGTCCAGAGCGTCCGCAACCTGGATACCGATGCGCAGAATATCCGCGACCTTCAGCGGTCCTTCCTGAATGCGCAGGCTCAACGGCTCGCCCTCCACGTATTCCATGGCCAGGAACCAAAGGTCGCCATCCTGGCCGATTTCATGGATGTACGCCACGTTGGGATGCGTGAGCGCCGACGCGAGCTTGGCTTCCTGCACGAAGCGATGCATGCGCTCCGGATCCGCGGCGACATCGGGCGGCAACACCTTCAGCGCCACCCGCCGATCCAGCCGCGTGTCATCGGCTAGATACACGATGCCCATGCCGCCTTGGCCCAGGCGGGAGACTACGCGATAGTGGGCAATCAGCGTGCCGGGCGGCACTGCATCCACCATAATCTCCTCCATGTTACACATGGCAGCCTTGCATGGTTCCTCATCCGATTTGCCGCGTAGTTACCTGCAATGTTCCGGTGTTCTTCATTGCCGGTCTCCTAGCGCTTCTTCAGCTTTCCCTCGTCCAGTAGCGCGTCCAGGCGATTGAACGACGTTTCCCAAAAATGACGCGAGAAACACGGCAGACTTACTTCTACGACAAACCGGTTGTTGGACACCTCGGTATCGATGCGCGCCTGGTTCTCATACACCGCGCGAAGCCGGTTCCGTACGTTCTGCAACCCCAATCCGTGCTTCTTCGCGGCGGGCGCTTCCGGATCGAATTCGTTCTGGATCTTCACCTGCAGCGATCCATCCCGGCAATGGGCCTCCACGCGAATGGTCCCACCGTCCAACAGTCCGGCGATCCCGTGCTTGACCGCATTTTCCACCAGCGGCTGCAAGAATAACGGCGGCACCGCGCAGCTATCGCATTCTGTCTCGGTCTCCAGCTCGATGCGCAACCGCTCGCCGAAACGGACCTGCTCCACGTCCAGATACGCCTTGGCCAGCGCCAGCTCATCGCGAAACGGGATGCTGCGCTTTTCGCCCAGGCTCAGCGTACTGCGCAGGAAATCGGAGAGCTTGATGCACATCTCGCGCGCCCGCACGCCATCCACGGTGGCCAGTGCGGCAATGGAGTTCAGGCTGTTAAACAGAAAATGCGGATTGATCTGCGCCTTGAGCGCCTTGATCTCGGCTTCCCGCGCCAGCGTGAGAGCCTCCTGCTCGCGAGTTTCCGCTTCCTTCGACGACTCCAGCGACACCAGCACGTAGTTCAGCGCTACGGCCAACAGATAGAGCAGTACGCCGAAGCCAAAAACCAGCGGGAGCTGCGGGCTGAAGCGTTGGTCGAGGCGGGGAAAATACCGGCCCAATCCCAGGCCCAGGACCTTGGCCAGCACGATCCAGAGCAGCCCCGCCACCACGCTCGCCGCCGTGTGATTCGCCACCAGCTTGGGGATGTTGGACAATCCCAACGGAAGCAGGTACCACGGCGCCAGGCAGACAAACGCATAGAACAAGGACAGCGGTATGGCCAGCGACGCGGCTTCGATCCACGTCAGGTTGCCGGTCTGGCAGAGCAGGTAGGCCAGCAGCGCGCCCACCGGAAGCCAGGCGAGTAGATAGAGAGCGATCCTGCCCTTGCTCGATAACAAAGGGTGCATGGTAAATCCGCTTTGTTAATTATCCGCTTTGATGCCGGCGAACACCCCGGTGCCGGTGATTACGAGTTCGGGCGCCTTCACATTGGGATCGGGCTTTTGATGAATGGTTTTGTCTTCGAAAGCGCCGAAAATGCCGACACCCTTCATCACCACGCTCCAGGTTTCCGGAACACGGATGTCGACGCCGCCAAAAAGAGCGTTGATATCGATCACCGCCCGGTCGCCGGCGATGGCCGCGTGCCGCAGGTCGATGTGAACTCCGCCAAACACCGCCACAATCTCGCCGCCCTTGAAATCCTGCGCGTCGATCCGGCGCTTGAAGCCGCTGAAGATGGCCCACATGCCGACGTTCGGATTCGTTGTACCCGCCGGCATGCCGTCCAGATATTTCTTGCGGTCGATGGCCCGGAACAGCATGCTGACCCCGAACGCAATCAGCAGCAGCGGCCAGATCATGGCGCCAATGTCGAACTCGAAGATCATGATGTGCAGATTGTCGAGCAAAAAGAGCGTGCCGATCAAAGCGATCATGCCGCCCCAAACCTTGCCGGCGGGCGTGCAGCTTTCCACAACACGGATGACCCCGTAGACGATCAGTCCAAGCGGCCAAAAGCGCCACATGTCCTCGAAATGGACGATTCCGAGATTGTCCAGCAGCAGCGCCGTCCCCACAGCGACGATCCCCGCGCCAAGGATAATGCCCGACGTCGCGGAGCGGCTGCCCCAGCGGCTTCTACGACGCTCCCAACGATCCGTATCCATGATTCGAGCCTAGCAGCGCCTACCCGCCGGTTCGACCAAAGATCGGCGAACGGCGGTGCAGGATCGGCGAAAAAGGGTGGTGGGTGGCAGGAGGTGGGCGGTGGGACCACCCCGCCTAGGGTGCGAGCCTCTCGATTTTCCACACTCCGCCGGGAGAGCGATCATACCGCAGACGGTCGTGCAGGCGGTTCTCGCGGCCCTGCCAGAACTCGATGGTGGCCGGCCGCAGCCGGTAGCCGCCCCAGGTCGGCGGCGTTGGGATCGGCTGGCCTGCGTATTTCGCCTCGAGCTTTTCCATCCTCGCCTCCAATAACTCGCGGTCGGGAATCACCGAGCTTTGCCAGGACGCCCAGGCGGCCAACTGCGCGCCACGCGGGCGGCTAGCGAAATAGGCGTCCGCTTCCTCCCGCGACGCCTTCGAAACCTGGCCGGTGACCCGCACCTGGCGATGCAGCGAGGGCCAATAGAAGACCAGCGCCGCCCGCGGGTTGGCGGCTAGCTCGCGGCCTTTTCGGCTCTGGAAATTCGTGTAGAAAACGAAGCCATCGTCGCTTAAGTCTTTTAGAAGCAACATCCTGGCGGATGGTTGGCCGTCGGCGGAGGTGGTGGCCAGAGTCATCGCGTTGGCCTCTGGAATACCGGCCGCCTGAGCTTGGTCGAACCATTTCTGGAACTGGACCAACGGGTCGGGGTCGAGATTGGGTTCGTTTTGCGCGGCGGCTTCGGCCCGATGCGGAACGATGATGTACCCCTGCTTGGCGTCGCCCAGGACGTCGTTGCGCTCCCGGCCCCAATACCACCAGTGGGCGGCGACGTAGGCTGCCAGGATCGCATCGAGCTGGTCTTCTACCGCCTTCAGTTCTTTCCCTCGCGCGGGGATTTCCGGCAAATCGGTGAGCGCCAAGCGCGGAACCAGTTGTGGCAAGCGGTTCAGCATCAGGCCGCGCAATCGCTTCAGCTCGGCTGAACGAGCTGCCAGCGTGCCCTTCTTGTATTTGACGATTTGGTCCAGCTTGAAAAGCTGGACCGTGGCGGCGTGAGGATGAACCTCAATCTGGAAACGGCCCGGAGTTTTCGGCGCCAGCTCGTCGCCGTGGCCGAAGCCTAGCCTGACGAGCGCCGCCGAAAACCCCGTAGTCCGCTTCCAGAATCGGCGAGCCTGGCTTGCTGGATACGCGCCAGCATGATACTTGCCGTACAAGGTGTGCGCCAGACGATCCGCAACGCGCATGCCGGTGAGATTCGGGATCACGAGCGGCGCGTCGATGCCGATTACGGCATCGCCACCGGCCACGGCCTTCACCCAGTGCAAGACATCTTTAGGTTCGGCGAGGCGATCCAGCTTGGCAAGCTGCAGCGCCGCGCCGTCCCAATCGAGAGCGGCCACGCCGCTGGGTTTGTTCTCCCACCCGAAATCGATTCCCAGGAAGCGCAGACCTTTATTCTAGCCCCGAGGCAGAGAGATCGCGCGCGAAAAACGGGGACAGCCA
>DASQGY010000299.1:0-14653 GCA_035632375.1 Bryobacteraceae bacterium
GCGCCTGGTGGATGGCGACCTGAACTCGATCGCGATGAAGGCGCTGGAGAAGACGCGCGAGCGGCGCTATGCTTCGGTGTCCGAGTTGGCCGCCGATATCCAGAGGCACCTCGATCACCGGCCCGTGCTGGCCTCGCCTCAGAGTAGGCTGTACGGAACGCGGAAGTTTCTCCGCCGGCACAGACTGGCCGCACTCGCCACAGCCGCGGGAGCTGTATTCCTGGTAATGAGCGGAGTGACGGCCTGGTCGCTTTCGCATCGCGATTTCGCGGCGAGGCCCAAGCTGACGGACAAGGACACCATTGTCCTCGCGGATTTCGATAACAAGACAGGCGATCCGGTGTTCGACGACACGCTGCGCCAGGGACTGTCGGTGGAGCTTCAGCAGTCGTCGTTCCTCACCCTGATTTCGGACAGTAAAGTCCGGCAGGTGCTGGCTCTTATGGGATCTCCCAAAGACTCGCGGCTGACGTCCGCAATGGCTCAGCAAGTCTGCGAGCGAACCGCAAGCGCGGCTGTCCTGGAAGGGTCGATCGCGTTGGTTGGAAGCGAATATGTATTGGGCCTGCGCGCCAAAAACTGCCGAACCGGAGACACTCTGGATCAGGAGCAGGCAGTGGCAGCCAAGAGAGAAGATGTCCTGAACTCTCTCAGTCAGATCGGGCGCAACTTCAGAACCAGAGTGGGCGAATCGTTGGCTACGGTGGAAAAGCACTCGGCCCCGCTCGCCGAGGCCACGACATCGTCGCTCGAAGCCCTCAAGGTTTACAGCACCGGAATGAAGGTGCACTACGCCACGGGAAGCATCGTGGGCATACCTTTTTTCCGCCGTGCCGTCGAAATCGATCCGAAATTCGCAATGGCCTACGCGAATTTGGGGCTCTCCTACAGCGATGTTGGAGAGTCCGTGCTGTCGGCCGAAAGTACCACAAAGGCCTGGCAACTGCGAGATCGAGTCAGCGATCGGGAGAGATATTTTATCGACTTCCTCTACGACCGGCAGGTAACGGGAAATCTGGAAAAGGCGTACCGAACCCTGGAATCGTGGTATCAGACCTATCCGCGCGGGGGCGATCCGCCCACTCCCCAAGATTTACTCGGAGGCGTTGCCACACGTGGGACAGGCCGGTTTGAAAGAGCGATCGAGATGACCCAAAAGGAAATCGCGGTCCATCCCGACTTTTCCTTTGTGTACGGCGGTCTTGCGGCCAGCTATTTCTTCCTCGACCGCTTCCCCGAAGCCGTGAGCACCCTCGATCGAGCCGCCGCACAAAAGCTGGGAAACCCGAATCTTCTGATGCTCCGATACAACATCGCGGTGATCCAGGGGGACAAGGACCAGATGGATCGGGTAAAGGCTCTGGGCAAGGGCAAGCAGGGAGCGGAACACCGCTTGGCTCACGCGGAGGCTCTTGCCCTGGCGCGTTCCGGCGCGTTACAGGCCGCCGGGCGGTTATCGAACCGGGCCGTCGATCTTGCCCTGCAAGAGGGGGCGCGCGAGGAAGCAGCGAGTTACCGGGCCGCACGCGCCGTCTGGGAAGCCGTCAGCGGGAATCCAGCCGAAGGAAAAAGGAGCGCCCAGGCGGCGCTTGCACTTTCCAAGGGCCGGGACGTCCAATACGCCGTCGGCCTGGCGCTGGCCTTTTCGGACGACACTGCTCGATCTGAGGCGCTCGCCGGCGATTTGGAGAACCGCTTCCCAGAAGATACTTTCGTGAGATTCACCTATGTACCGGTTCTTCGCGCGTTAGCCGCACTGGGGCGGAGCAAGCCGGCGGACAGCGTGGAGCGGCTGCAAATCGCTCTGCAATATGAGCTGGCGGGGAATGGACTGAACTTCGCCCATTTTTATCTGGGCGGTTTGCACTCGGCTTATGTGCGCGGCGAGGCTTTCATTGCCGAGCGCAGGTATGCGGAAGCCGCGGCCGAGTTTCAGAAGATTCTCGATCATCGCGGTGTCGTGGGGCTGGATCCGATAGGCGCGCTGGCGCAGCTGCAAGTCGGCAGAGTCTCTGCTATGTCAGGAGATAAGGTCAAGGCGAAAGCTGCCTACGAGGCTTTCCTCGCGCTTTGGAAAGACGCCGATCCAGATGTCCCGATCCTGAAGAAAGCCAAAACAGAGTACGGCAGGCTGTAGTGATTGCGCTGTAACCTTTGGCCTGCGATTCCTTATCCTGTTTAGCGGAACGCTGGGAGGATACGACCATGACGAACGGCGAGACCATGCATACGCTGTCCGGACCATCGCGATTTCCGACGACGCGGTGGACCCTGGTGGTCGCTGCCGGCGATCCACATCGCAAAGAAGCGCGGTCCGCGCTGGTTTCGCTCTGCGAAAACTACTGGTATCCGTTGTATGCCTACTTGCGCCGGCGCGGTTATCCGGCCGATCAGGCGCAGGATCTCACGCAGGAGTTCTTCATCCGAGTACTGGAAGGGCGGTATCTCGATCGCGCCGATCCGGAAAAGGGCCGCTTCCGGTCGTTTCTCCTGACTTCTTTAAAGTTTTTTGTGGCCGACGAAGAAGACCGGCAGCGCGCGCTCAAACGCGGCGGCGGAGCAGTGCTATCGCTTGAATTCTCCTCGGGCGAAGAGCGCTACCAGCGCGAGCCTGCGCACGATGAAACGCCGGAGCGGATTTTCGAACGGCGATGGGCACTTTCGGTGCTCGACCGGGTAGTGGACAAATTGCGGGAGGAGTTCGTTCAGCACGGCCGGCGCGAGCATTTCGAGCGGTTGAAGGTGTTCCTTCTGGGGCAGCCGGATGCGCCCTATGCGGCGCTGGCGCGCGAAATGAACACCTCGGAGGGGGCGCTCAAAGTGGCCATTCACAGGCTTCGGAAGAGGTATCGCGAACTTTTTCGGCAGGAGATCGCGGACACGGTGGCCGATCCGGCGGAAGTGGAGTCCGAACTCCGGTATCTGGCAGCCGCGCTCACCGGGAAATAGCGTTCGTTCAGCCGGTGCGTCGCCCGCAGCCCCTTTTCGAACGCTATCGACTGGATTGACGATCTTCTGGCGCTGGAGCTACCGCTCAACGGGGCGCGCAAAACACAGCACGTATCCGCTGTTATCGGTGATCTCGAAGGCCCTGAGTCCATCGCTCGTATTGGACAGTTCCCGATGCACGGGGACATCCCTGCCTACGAACTCCGTGTACAGTGAGTCGGGATCGTCCGTGCCGATGTAGGCGTCCCAGCGAGCCCATTCATGACGCGAACAATTCGGCTGCGGATGGATTTCGGGCGTGATGGCCTTGAACATGATCATTACTTGGTCGCGTCCCATGATGGCGAAGAAGTCATCGCCAGTTCCGTCGCCACCACCCTTGTGAAGAACGTCGAACCCCAGCTTGGACTCATAGAACGCAAGCGTTGCGGCCAAGTTGTCGACAACAAAAAAGGGAGCAACAGTGTTCAACATGGCGATTCGAATATAGCCGAGGTTGAGCGGCTCGTGCAATCGGCAACTGCATTTGCCCAGCTTCATCCCGGATGTTCTCACCTTCATCCGGTGACGGCACGCGCCTGACGCTGTGGCACAACATCGATCGCCGCTTCATCCCGTGGGGCGTTGCCGGGTGGCACATTTGTTTCGATGTTCTGGATCGCCTGCTCAGCGGAACTCCCATCGGCGGCATCGTCGGCGCCGAGGCCATGAAGTTCAGCGGCTGAACGCGGTCATAGCCGATGATCTCAACCCCGCCGGCGTCCATGTTGCCGATCCGGCCATATGGTGTGTGCAGAATCCAATACGCGGTAGTGTCTCAGTTTGAATTTCTGAGCGCAGTCCGTCGGGCGAGTCGCGCGATTAAGCGGGAACGTACGTCAACCGAATCAAGTCATCGGCGATTAAATCGCTGGCCACCAAGTGGAGCGGTGGCCGGGGGCCGGCGAAGAATGGCTTGCCACCACCAAGCACGACGGGGCGGAGGTAGATTCGATACTCATCGATAAGACCGGCCTCGGTCAGACTTTGCGCCAGGACTGGTCCGGCAACGTCAATCTCGCCAGCCAGCTCAGCCTTCAGCCTGCGTATCACCGTCTCGAAATCATCCGCGACAAGCGTGGCGTTGGGGCCAACTGACTTGAGCGAACGCGACACCACCCACTTCGGCTGGCTCCGGTACGCCACCGCGAAATCACGATCCACCGCGTCCCAATCAGGAAGGTCTTCGTCCCAATAACTCATGATCTCGTACATGCGGCGACCGTAGATGAGGCCCGTCAGGCCACGCATGTGCTCGAGGAAGTGACGGAAGGCCGCGGGCACAGGCGGCCCAAGCTTCATGTGGTCGACGTAGCCATCCAGGGACTGGCTCAATCCGTAGACAAGTTTTGCCATGCTGCAAATCTCCCTCCAATGTTCTTCAGAATAGCTTGAGCCGGCGTCGCGCGGAGGTGAGGTTGAACGCTATCTGCGCGCCGCATTGCCGGTGTGATCAATAACCAGAGGTCCGCTTCCCAATCCTGAGTTTCAACCTGAGACACTACCCAATACTTGCCCGGCAGCCATTGGTAGATGTCGCTGGCCGTAATATGGAGCGGCGGCTCATGGCCCATCGGTTCGGTTTTGCCGACGGTGATCCCTTTTCCGATTAATACTTCCAAGCGGTCATATTCAGGGCCACGAGGTTGGCGCTCTTTTTGTGAGCGGATAGTTTCGTCCTGCTTCATGGCCGTCTCTTGCTGATTGTTATTGCGCGAAGGCGACGCCTGCTCCTGCGCCAGCGCGGCTGCGGTTGTCGCAACAAGACAGGTCAGTAGCGCAAGTGTTCGCATTGGTCGTCCTTCTCAGCCGGCAGGCTGCGGCCAGAAGCGGCGAACCCGGACGAACCGAGTGCGATGGTCATCGCGACCGTCACCCTGGTTCCAGTCCTTCCTGGAACGCTCATCGTGCACTGCCCTTTCCCCGGCGGCGCTCGCTCTCGCGGATCATCTCGTTCAGATCGGCTGCAGGACGTATCTCCCAGGGTCCGTACTTCACCCCGGGATGCTGCGAGATGAGCTGAATGGCATGATTCAAGTCGCGCGCCTCAAGCACCAGGATTCCACCCAGTTGTTCCTTGGTCTCCGTGTACGGACCATCAGTCACCGCGACTTTGCCATTCTTCCAGTACAAGGTCATGGCTGAGCTGGGAGGCTGAAGAGCCTCGCCTGCGGTGAAATGCCCGTTCGCGCGGAGCTGGTCATCGTAGGCGAAACACTCGTCCAGCATCGCGTGGCGCTCGTTCTCTTTCATGTTCTCGAACTTTCCGGGTTGGATATATCCCAAACAGATGTATTTCACTACACACACCTCCTCAGCGGATGCAATTGAGCGAGAACCGCAACGAATCGGCTTGCTCACCCTATAGTCGCCGCAAAAGCAGAGAATCGACAGCCTGCTTTGAAATTTTATTCCAGCCTGCGAAGCATGTCCTGCAGGAATCTGCGTTCCGGCTCCTGCTGCGCCAGAGCCAGCGCTCGCTCATATGAGGAGCGAGCCTCGGCGGTTCTACCGAGCCTGCGGCACAAATCGGCCCGAGCCGCGTGAGCCAGGTGGTAATCCTCGAGTTCCCCTCGGGCCAGCAGATCGTCGATGAGACTCAGGCCGGATTCCAGTCCATGGCACATAGCGCTGGCAACGGCTCGATTGAGTTCGATCACCGGGGAACGCTGGATCCGTAGGAGACGGTCGTAAAGCATCACGATTTGGCGCCAGTCCGTGGCAGCGGCCGAATCCGCCTCAGCATGAACAGCGGCAATCGCGGCTTGCAATGTGTAGGGGCCAAAGTGGTGCGACACGAGCGCCCTCTCAACCAAGGCAATGCCCTCCGCGATCTGCTCCTTGTTCCAGAGCGCACGATTCTGCTGCTCGAGAAGAATGAGGTCCCCGGCCGAAGAGGTCCTCGATGCGCGCCGCGATTCCTGAAGCAACATGAGCGCCAACAGACCCATCGCCTCCGGTTCCGGCAGGAGTTCGCAAACCAGACGGCCCAGACGAATGGCCTCGCCGGTCAGCTCAGACCGTGTCACCTCCGTCCCGGCGGTAGCGGAGTGGCCCTCATTGAAAACCAGATAGATGACCTGGAGCACTGCGCTTAGCCGTTGCGGCAAATCCTGCTGCGAGGGCACTTGAAAGGGAATGCCTTTGTCGCGAATTGTCGCTTTGGCGCGTACGATGCGCTGCGCCAGCGTGCGCGGCGCGATGAGGAAGCCCCGCGCAATCTCCTCCGTGGTAAGTCCGCACAGCTCGCGAAGGGTGAGGGCCACGTGCGCTTCCGGCGGAAGAGAAGGATGACAGCAAACAAAAATCAGGCGCAGCCGGTCATCCTCGATGTTTTCTTCTTCTTCTTGAAAGCTCTTCGCCGATTGCGCTTCGAGGTGCAGCATAAGATCCTGTTGCGAGGCGGCGAAACGCGCCCGCCGGCGCATCGCGTCAATGGCTTTGAATCGCGCCGTCGAAATTAACCAGGGCCGCGGATTTTCGGGAATACCGGTCTTCTGCCATACGTTCAGCGCGGCGGAAAAAGCTTCCTGCATGGCGTCCTCGGCGAGATCGAGATCCTCGATCAGGCGCACCAGAGTCGCAAGGATTCTGCCCGAATCGGACCGGTATAGCACCTCAAGCGATTGACGCACCTGCTCCGGGGAACAATCCGGCATAGTGCCGAAGGTAGCAAAACGGCTTCCGTCAATCAATTGCGGAGGTGAGGTTTGGCGCCGGCGCATCGCCTCACCTTATGTCGCAGCTCGATCGTGAGTAGTCAGGCGAGGGCAGTGGATATGGAACCTTTACTCATGCACTCATTCATCCCTATTCAGCCCACACCCTGGGTTCCACCATCTTTCCGAACTGCTATCCAACCGGAAGCGCCCTCCCCAGGTTGCAGGTGACGCTGAGCGCAGCTAAAATAACCGCGGGAGTTGGAACTGTACATGAAAAAGCCCGTGCCCTTAGAATCTGCCGCTGCATTGATCGACGAGAAAATCAAGGAACTGGGGGACTGGCGCGGGAAGACGCTGGCGAGGGTGCGCGCGATCATCCACCAGGCAGACCCGGAGATCGTCGAAGAGTGGAAGTGGAGGGGGACTCCCGTGTTTTCCCACGGCGGCATCGTGTGCACGGGAGAGACCTACAAGAACGTCGTCAAGATGACGTTTGCCAAGGGAGCTGCGTTGAAGGACCCCGCACGGCTATTCAATTCAAGCCTCGACGGGAATGTCCGGCGCGCCATCGACATTCACGAAGGCGAGAAGGTGGATGAGACGGCCTTGAAGGATCTCATCCGCGCCGCGGTGGCGCTCAATCTCATGGTCAAGAACAAGCCGAAGCCCCGGCGAGCGAGCAGTAAACGGGCCGACTAGCTTCATCGCCGGTCGTGGCCACTAAGAAGAACCGATGCGCTCCAACCGGGCTGGCCACATGGCGACCTCTGGAAGAACGTGGTCTCTTACAAGAAGGGTATTGTTTAGGTTGTTGTATCGGAGCCAATCAACCAGCTTCCGGTCCTGAAGTCAGGGGTCAGGGATCATCATGTCGAATAACGGCGGCATCATCGGAGTATCGGATCATGGCGGTTGGGCTGTGCTGGTGACGGTGGCGAGTGATGGGACGCTCCTGGACCGCCGCCGGGTGGAACTCGTGGGCGAGGGCCTACCGAAGATTCCGCACCACAGCGAAGGCCAACGGCTCCCGCTCGAGAAGGCCGTGGAGTTGGTGGAGCGCGTGCGCGTGTCGGCGGAGAAGCACGCGATGCTGGCCTTGGACGCGGTCGCGACGGCGGTGCCGAGTATCCTTGGTGTCGCCCTTCGCCAGTGCCCCCCGCTTCCACCTACGATTGCCGAGCGAATCCAGGACTATCGTGCGCAGAACGTGGCCGACTGGGTGATGTACCGCAGGGCCCTGGCCTCCGCGGCCGAGGCACGGGGTTGGCCCGTCCACTGGTACGACGCGAAGAGCGTGTTGGGTGCCGCGCGCCAAGCGTTGCGGGTAGCGAACCTCGACGCTCACTTCCTCCAGGTGCGGAGGGCCATCGGGCCGCCCTGGAACCAGGATCACAAGCTCGCAATGGCGGCGGCCATCGTCACGGCGTCCGCGGCTTAAAGTAATAATCCGCGATGATCCCAGCCGAGCTGCAGCCCTTGGCGAACCACCTCTGGCGATCAATTCTTTTCGCTGCCGCGGTCTGGCTGCTGACGCTTGCACTCAACGAACGGCTGGCGGTACCCGGCGGCCGGGCGAAGCTGGTGATGACTCACCTGGTTGAAGCCGGGAGCTCTTTCAGGAGAATTTTCCCGAGCTTGGCAACGCGAACATCTTCGAGGCGGTTGTCTCCCGTGGACTTTTCGTTACCCGTCGCCCGCGTCTCCGGTCAATATACGCCCACAGCGCAGACTTGCTGGCGATCCGGGAGCAGACCGTAAGCGGTGAGTCTTTGACTCGCGTTTGGGTCGTCTATGCGGGCGTAGCCGAGCCATTCGCTGTGGCGGTGGGTGGCATGTGCGGGCGTCGACGGTGGCGCCGCGGTTTTCAACGGCAAACCCGGATAGTATCCGTGGCGCAGTTCGCCGCGGCCTAGGCCCACGACGCGGCCTTGATCGTCGGCGAGCAGGATATCGGCGGGCGAGCGATCGGTTTGGTTATCCCAGGCCCAACCTTCGAGACGCCAGGAACGGAATCCTTGCGAGTTAATCGGCCTCGCTACTTCGATTCCGCCGATGCAGCGATTCTCAGGCGCGATGCGGAACAAATCTGAGATGCGCTTGCCGGGCCATGCCGCGCGCGGCTCGGCGAAGACACTCAGCTTGTTTTCGCGCATGAAGGCGATGCGCTCGTTGCGCTCCGCCGGAGTTGGCCAGAGCGCGGAAAGCAATTGCTCGTCGGGGACTTCCAGAATGATCGCCGAACCGAGGGCGTCGGTGGCGCGGAAGAAGTCGGCCCAATCCTCCGCTTGAATCAACTGCGGCCTGATCCTGCCAAACAGGAAGAGTAAGAAAAGGACGGCAAAGAAACTCAAGAACAGTGGCCGCGGGCGGATCAGCCAGCAAGTGTAGAGCACTAGGAGCGCGGTGCAGGCCCAGAAGAGGTAAATGGGCGTGAAATAGCGGCTCGGGAGCGGAAAGGAGCCGTGAAGTCCGCCGAGCCATTGGGGCGAGAGGCGGCCGGCGACCACGCTGGCGGCGGTCAGCAGGATAAACAGCATGATGGCGAGGAGGGCGGGAATCCAAGGGTGCTCCTGCCGCCAGGCGATAAACGCCAGGTAAGCGAGTGCGACAAGTGCGACGATGGCCGCGGCTGTGCCCCAGGGCATCGAAAGGAAATCCAGCGGGCCGGCGAGATAGAGACCGAGCATGCGGATGGCATCGATGGGATGGCGGATCATGCTGGCGACTCCCATGCCCCCTCCGGTCGGATGCTCATAGTGCCAGGTGTAGAAGCCGATGACGGCAGCCCCGATTGTGGCGATGGCGATCACGGTGCGGCGGCCCAAGCGAAGGGCGACAGCCTCGGCCACGAGCGCCGGCCAAACCAGGAAGCCGTTGCCCATGGTGCACGTGGCGAGGACAGCGGCGAGGATCGAGAGTGGCAAACAGAATCGGCGGCGGCGGGCGGCGGCGGCCAATAGGAGAAACGACGCGGTGGCAGCGGCGAAAACCAGTACGTAGAGAATCTGGTTCCGCCAGATGAAGTTTTCCATTTGGTCCGGCGCCAGCATCAGGTTCAGAGTTACGGCGCAGGCCAGGACGAAGCAGGCGCGCGATTTGCTCCACAGCAGCAGCCGGGCCAGTGCGAGGATCAGGGCGATGTGCGCGAATTGGAGGAGCAGCAGCAGCCAGGTGAGCGAGGCGAGCGAACCCCAGCGCGCATCGGCGAAAAAGATCAGGCGGCCAATCACCATGCGGTGGCCCCAATAGGAGGACCACAGTATGGGCCACAACGGCTGGCCATGCAGCACAAGGATGTACTCGCGGATCATGTCCCATTCATCCCACCAGGGGACGCTGGTGATGGCGCGGGGGACTTGAGAGAGCGTGAAGAAATTGATGGCTAGTGTTGCCAGGAGCGTCGCAGAGATCGGGATGAGCGCGGCAAGGCGAGCGAGCGACTTTCGGTTCAGAGGGGCTCCGGGGGAAGTTTAGCAGATGGAGTAGGCTGAAATTGATGGCCAGCCCTGAGATTCAATACGTCTCCGATGAAAACGGTGGCGTAGCCGCTGTCATCGTGCCCGTGCTTTATGGCGCGAGATTGAATCGCAACGCGATACCCGATTGGCCCTCGGTATGTGTCTCTCTACTTCGCCGCTGGTCGATTCCAGTCGATGGGGCCGTTCTTGAAGCGGGCCACGAGCTGATTTAGTAACTGGGCGTTGCCGTCGGCCAGGTAGTCGTAGGCGTCGTCCCACTCCTTGCCCTTTTTCCAACCGGTTTGCAGCAGCGTGACTTTAGTTCCCGATTCCCCTTGTTCGAAGCGGAATACGGCGGTGGTGCGTTCTCTGCGAACTTCCGGGAAGCGTTCGGGAGCCAAGGCGCGAATGGTGAGCGATCGCATTGGCTCGAAGCCGGTAATGGCCCCGCCGCCGGTGCTGCCGGGGAATCGAACAATCCAGTCGCCGCCCTCGCGCAGATCGACGCTCATGTCTTTCCACAGCCACTCCTGAGCTCCTTCCTTGGTGGTGAACGCGTGCCAGACTTGATCGAGAGTGGCGGGCACCGTGACTTCGAACTTGAGAGCTTTTTCGGGAGTGTCGATTCTGGTTACGGTGACTGCGGGTTGTACCGAACAAGGCTTGACGCCCGGAGTGAATTTGTTAGTGAGAAAGTTCACGTCGAACGGGCGGACCTGCGCTTGAAACACGTAGGCCTTTACTGCTGGGTCGTTCTTGACGAGCGATTCGGCATCGTCCTGAGAGGAGGCTTCGAAGATAATCATGGCGACGTTGTCCCAGTAGTCGCCCTTCATCCCGCCAGCGAGAATGGCCCGACCTGCTTTCAATTGCGCGTCCCAATACTTGCTGTGGGCGGCGAGCGCTTTGTTGGCATCCGCGTCATCGGGCCAGACTCCGGTGGTCTTCCATTTGCCGTAAAGGTCGGTACGGAGGCGAATCAGCATCACGTAAGCGCCGATTTGCGAAGGATTGGCTTTGTCGATGCAGGGCGGTTGATTCGCTGGCTGCCCCAAGACTGGAACTGAGAGGGCCAGGGAGAGGGCGATGTAGCGAAGGCGGTTGTTCATGTTGGTTGATCGTTCAACTAAGCATAATGCAAGACCCATGCGCCGTCAAGGGTCGATTGCCCCGCGATCACTTCTTCGGGAAGTTCGGGTTGGCTTTGATTTCGCGGATTTGGAGGATGTGGCGCTGGGTGTGTGCGGAGATTTCGAGGATCCATTGATAGGCGTCTACACCTTCTGCCGGGAGAAGATGGGTGCGGAGCTCGTCCTCGGTGGTGCGGGCGTATTCGAGCATTTCGCCGTGAAGCTTGCGGAAAGCGTCCAATCCTTTTCCCAGGTCGATGGATTCATCGTGCGGGGACTTTCTGTCCTCCGTTTTTTGGCGCTGCGTCCGATCTATGCCGTACCAGAGGACGTCGGCGTCGGTGGCTGCGGGCTTCTTGTCGGTGGGAGGAGCTTTAACTGCGTCCTTGAGTTGCTGCCAGTAGATCGGTTCGGCGAGGTGGAGATGCTCCACCACTTCGACTACGCTCCAGACGCCGGGTGACGGCCGGAATTTTACTTGGGCGGCGGAGAGCCCGGCAACTTCGTCCTGGAGCCAGCTTTGCGTCATCTCCAGGTGAGCGACCAGTCGCTGCCGCTCGACCTTCTTCAGCGGGGCGGCGGTGATGGTGAAGGCGCACGCCAAAACAATCGCCAGACTGGCTGATTTCGCGGTTTGCATTCTCACAGTTTGCTGCCGGGGCGTGCGAATCGATAGCAAGGAATGAATGTGCTTTGAATAGAAGGAACCATTGACGAGAATCGTGCGCCAGGGGAAGATACCGTATGCGCGGGCCGGCGGTTCTGTTTTTACTTGCGTTGGCCGCCGTTGCGCAATCTCCTGAAATTGCAAGACTCGAACAGTTGCGCGCACGCCATCCGAGACATGCCGTAGTGCTGTACAATCTGGCGGCGGAGAATGCGGCCGCTGGGAATCGCGCCGAGACTTTGCGCCTGTTGCAGGCAGTGGCTGATGCGCCAAGTGGGCTGGACCCGAGCGTGTACAGGGGATTCTCGTTTCTGCATGGAGCGCCCGAATTTGAAGCTTTGGTGGCGCGAATCCATCGAGCGAACGCACCGCGGGTCCGCAGCCGCATCGCCTACAAGATCCCGGAGAGCAACTTGGGACCGGAAGGCCCGGCCTTCGATCCGGCAACGCGATTGCTGTTCGCCGGCAGCATCCGGCGGAAGATCATTCGCATCGATGCGCAAGGCCTAATCAAGGATTTTGTCGCGACGGGCGAGTACGGGCTGGGAATCGTGTTCGGTTTGCGCGTCGATCCGGTGCGGCGCGAGCTATGGGCGGTGAGCGAGGATCCGGAAGGATTTGCGGTTTTGAGCGGAGGCACGGCGCTTTTTCGATTGGATCTGAATTCGTGGCGCTTGGTCGCGCGGTACCCAGGGCCCGCCAAGATGAAAGGGTTCCTAAACGATGTAGTGGTGGAATCCGCGAGCGGCGTGGCTTATGCGACGAACACCAGCGACGGGTCTATCTGGCGAGCCGTGCCGGGTGCGGCCGCGCTGGAGGAATTCCTGCCCGCCCGGACAGTGCCCGAGGCGAATGGGATCACGATTTCACCTGACGGCCGGTATTTGTTCATCGCCGGATGGCACGACATCACGCGCGTGGAACTCGGCACCAAGACGGTGCAGGTGGTCGAGAACCCAACCAAGCTGACGGATGCCAGCTTAGACGGCATGTACTTCTACCGGAATTCGTTGGTCGGGATTCAGAATGGGATTCATCCCGGGCGAGTAGTGCGTTTCTGGCTGGATGGTTCCTTGAGCTGGGTGAGGCGTTCCGAGATTCTGGAGACTTACAATGCGCTATTCGATGGAGTGACAACCGGCGCGATCGATGGGGACTCGTTATTATTCTTCGCGAACGGGCAATTGCGGAAAGTGCGGCCAGACGGGACAGCGCCGCCTGGAGTGGAACTGCATCCGATTCTGATTCTGCGACTGAGGCTTGGATAGGAGGCGGGGGAAAAATCGCCTCGCGATGGCTCAGCTCGTATTCACACGAGTGTGAATACGGCACGCACGAGTGCGTGCGCTACATCATGCTCCGTAACCTTACCGTTAGCGAGAGTACATCGGACAAGCGGGTTTGGTATACAAGCAGTCCCAAACCGGATTCGGATGGTATTTGGCGCGCAGAGCACGATTTACTTCGCGGCCTCCGGCGACGACGGCCGGACTTTCGACCGGCACCGTCGTAGCCACTGCTGGAGTCGGGCCGGCGAAAACCAGCTATCGGCATGGCAGTTTCCCGAGCATCGCCGGGCGCGGCGTCGCGGGGGCGGCCTGGGAAGACGATGGCGTGATTCGCACCAAGCGCCTGGGGTAGCACAAGATTCGCGAGATTGCTCCGGTTGACTTCCGCTTCCGGCTCGGCTATCCTTCTGAAGTACTGATGTATCAATGATTTGTCGGGTGAATCCGCAGATATTTTGAGCGTCTCGGAGACGGTTTAAGCCTGGGCGTTTTTTATTGTCCTGACCTCTGCTTGCACTGCTTCCGCGGCGTTGTAGTAGCATGAACTCGGGAGTTTGGCGATGGCCAGCAGAGCAGATGAGCACAATTTAGAAGTGCCCGTGTCCACCGAAGAGGCGGATTACGAGCAGCTCATCGACGACTACAGCCATTTTGCCCCGCCTCATGAAGGCGAACTACTGCAAGGCCGCGTAGTCAAACGGCACGCCACCGATGTAATCGTCGACTTCGGTTACAAGTCGGAAGGCCTTGTCCCCATTGAGCAATTCTTGCAGCCGGATGGCAGCGTCACGGTACAGGCGGGCGACCTGATCGATGTGATGGTGGATCGGCAGGGCGTGCAGCCGGAAGGCTATATCCTGCTGTCGCACGAGAAAGCCAGCCGACTGCGGTCCTGGGACAATTTGGAAAAGGCGCATCGCGACGGGCTCGTGGTATCGGGTCACGTCACCGGGCGCATCAAAGGCGGATTATCGGTGGATGTCGGCGTGCCCGCGTTCATGCCGGGATCGCAGATCGATATGCGTCCGACGCATAACCTGGACACGTTTCTAGGGCAGGACATTCCGGTCAAGATCGTCAAGCTGAACCGCCGCCGCGGGAATGTAGTGGTGTCGCGCAAGATGGCGGTGGAAGAAGAGCAACTGGTACGCAAGAGCACGGCGCTGCAAGGTTTGGAAGAGGGCTGTGTGGTCACCGGGATCGTGAAGAACCTGACCGAATACGGCGCGTTCGTGGATCTGGGCGGCATCGACGGATTGCTGCATGTCAGCGATATGTCTTACGGGCGCGTCAGCCATCCATCGGAAGTGGTGACGGCGGGCGAGGCCATCTCGGTGAAGGTGCTGAAGTTCGACCGGGAGAAAGAGCGGATTTCGCTGGGCTTGAAACAACTGGTGCCCGATCCGTGGGAGACCATCGGGGAGCGTTATCCCGCGGCGTCGCGAGTGATCGGGCGAGT
>DASQGY010000300.1:0-40362 GCA_035632375.1 Bryobacteraceae bacterium
CGCCGCGCCGATGGAGAGGAGCAGTGTGAAGGCAAGCATTCCGGCGTCGATGCCCGCTTGTTCCAGCCTCGGGATGTCGCGCGGGCCAAATGCGATCAAAGCTTTTACGCCAAACAGGGCGAGCAGCAGGCCGACGCCGCCGGAGAGAATTCCGAGCAGCGAGCTTTCGGTGAGCAGTTGACGGACCAAGCGGATGCGTCCGGCTCCCAATGCGGTGCGAATCGCTATTTCACGCTCGCGGCGCGCGCCGCGGGCTAGCATCAAGTTGGCGACGTTGCTGCACGCGATCAGCAAAACGAAGGATACTGCGCCCATCATAAGTAACAGGCCGGTGCGGGCGCTGGCATTCAGCTCGACGCGGACGGGTGTCAGCCATGCGCCGAGGCCGTGGTTCCTCTGCGGGTCTTGACGCTCCAGATCCTTGGCGATCGCGGTCATCTCCGATTGGGCACGGCGAGGATCGACGCCGGGCTTCAAACGCGCGATCACGTTCCAGCGGAGGAAGAAGCCGCTGGAGTGGACATTGTCCCAGGCGGGCCGGTCGAGCCAGTATCGATTGGTGGAAATCGGCGCCCAAAATTGCGTGTCGCGCGCGGGGAACTGAAAGGTGGCCGGCATCACGCCGATCACCTGAAAGTCGGCGCTGTCGATTTGCAGCACGCGGCCGATGGCGTCGGGCGATGCACTGAAGCGGCGTTTCCACAACGCATCGCTCAATAGAACGACTCGCTCGCGGCGGCTCTCTTCTTCGGCGGTGAACGCGCGGCCGATGCGGGGCGCGATTCCGAGCAAAGGGAAGAGGTTGGCCGAGACGAAACCGCCGCTGATTTGTTCGGGATCGTCGATGCCTGTCAGCGTGACGCGCGACCAGCCGGTGTTGCGATAGTAGATGGCCATGTCTTCGAAGACGCTGGTTCGCGCTTTCCACGCTTCGAAGTTCTCAAGGGAAGTGGGGGCTTTCGAGTCCTGGCGATCGGTGGTCAGGAAGTAAAGGCGGCTGGGGTCCTGGTATGGAAGCGGTCGGAGCAGGACCGCGTTCACCACGCTGAAGATGGCTGTGTTCGCGCCGATGCCGAGCGCCAGAGTCAGAACTGCGATCAACGTGAAGCCGCGATTCTTCAGCAGGGTTCGAATGGCGTAGCGGAGATCTTGGTGCATCTATCCTTATAGACCGTCGCAACGCCGCTAGCGTTGAGGACTAATTTGGGCGGGTTCGACGTTGGGATCCACTACCCAGACTTTGCGGTTTTGAAAATACTTGAGCAGCGCTTCGTTCCCTTGGGGGCCCATGTCGCGCGCCCAGACGACTTTGGATGCGTCGATGTCGGCGGCGTTGTAGATCCACTGGAGCAGGTTGTCCTTGTCAGTCTTGGGCTTCACCAGCACCAGATGTTGCCCTGGGGTGTTTTCGAGCATCTGGAGAATGCGTGCCTTGTTCTGGTTCCCGGGCTTGACGCAGCACCAGGACTGATAGTTCACAATCTGGGTGAATGGCCGGTGCATTAATTCGAGCGCGATGCGCGTGGTGAGAATCACGACGATGATGGCCGGGGCCAGCAGCACCAGTTGTCTCCCTACCGGGCGTCCGTTGCGCCGATAACGCCGCAGCAGTCGAAAACCCTCCGCTTGAATGCCGAGGAAACAGACGGTGGCGCAGGCCGAGTAATGCGGCGAGGTGATGGTTTCGGTCAGAGCAAACAAGAGCGCGAGCGCGGCCGCGATCAGCAAGAGGCGAATGCGGCGGCTTCGCCAGATACTGGGCAGCATGAAGAGCGACATGGAAAGCGCTGGTCCGAAATAGAATCGCCAGATTTCCTGCGCCTTGAGGGTGCTGACCTTCAGCTCGCCGGTGACGGAGGCGCTTCGATCGTGCCAGTCGCGCTCGTAGTCGTAATAGCGGCGCAACTCTACGTGGCGGAATTCGGGCTCTGGAGGATGGAACCAGGGCAGCACCATGGGCCAACCATAGGCGGCCTGATTGGCGGCGTAGGGAGTGCGGAGTGGGTCGCCGGTTACGGCCTGGTCGTATTTAAGCAGAAACGCGAGTGCTGGAAGGATCACCAACCCGGGAATGATGACCACCCAGAGCGGGAGCTGTTTTCGCAGCAGAGCCAAGAGCATTGCGACGGCAACAGTGCCGGCCACGGCCAGACCTTCGAAGGGGCGAGCGTAGGCGATCATCGACAGGCCGAGTCCGAGCAAGAGCGCCATCGGCATGGATGGTTTTTTTCGCAAACGCGGAAATGTGCCGAGCACAATTGCGCCGGCAAGAGCGGCCAGCGAGCCGCCGTAGTAGCCGTTCACCCAATAGCTGGCGATTCCGAAGCGGAGCACGGCCAGGAGTCCGGCGAACAGCGCCCACTGCGGCGGAACCCAGGCTTGCAGCGCCCAGCAGCAGGCGGCGCACATGGCGGCGGTCAGCAGCAGCACGGCGATCCATGGGTGGCCGGCGAGTTTTCCGAGGGCGAGTATCAAGGCTTGGCCGGGGAAATAGTCGGAGTTGTAAGTCGGCTGCTGGATGATGTGGATGCTTTCGAAATGCACCCACATGGGGTGCGTGGGATTGCTGAGGCGTCCGTGAGTGAGCGTGTCGGCGAGGAGGAGGTGGCTGAATTCGTCGGTGATCACGGGTTTTGGGACGGGAAGAAGAGGGAGGACGGCGAGGCGGATCAGGAGGGCGAAGGCGAAGACGGCGGCGACGGCGGTTTTGCGATGGAGGGCCAGGCGGGTGAACCACGGGATCGGGAAAGCGGGGGTCCAGCCGCGGAGAACCAGCAAGATCGCGAGCGCAACCAAGACCGTTTCGAGCGGATTCAGGTCGAAGTAGAAACCGTAACCGACTCCGGCGAGGACGAAGAGGATGAACTCGAGCATGTTCGCAGTGTTCGGGTGAAGCGTAGCATACAAACGCAAGCCGACGAGGGCGTCGGCAGCGAACGGGGGATTAGCTCAACCGGCTAACTACGCCGAGTCGAGGAGGGCTCCTGGAAAACGCGCGCAAGGCTCGCAGCAAATGGCTGAACCGAGCTGCGGCTCGCATGGGTTCACTTAGACAGGTTCGCCAGCGGCGCGACAATGCCCTAGGGTTTGTCCGATTTCGCTCTCGCCGGAACGTACTCGGGGTGTTGCGCTTCGATTTCTGCACCGATTTCTCCGCCGAGCCTCGCTCCGATTTCGGTGCAGCCGCCGGTAATCTCCCCCATGATCGCGGGCAAGAGGCTCGACAGTTTCTTCTGCAACGGCGGCGAAAAAGGAACCGGGTTTTCAGTCTTTTGCGAACTCATGACAGTCAGGAACTCGGTCAGTTCGTCATTGGTGAAGCGCGTCTCGTACGCCCGGACAGCGACATTCATGAAATCGTCGATTTTGAGACGGGACGCCATGCGCTTTCCCCATTCCGTGAAGAAGGCCGGATTGCAGTCGGGGCATTGCTTTTGCATCGCCGCCTTTCCCCGCTCAATCATGTCGGGAATGGTCGCTACGAGCCGGTCGCGTCCGCCACCCATTTCAACGAGCTTGACGGCTTTTAGGTGGACCTCGATGGTGACATCAGACTTGGGCATCGGATGCCCGGCGGGCACCTGGGCATTCAAATGGATGACGAGCGCGAGAGCGAGAAGGAGTCTCACAGCTGAAAGTATAACGCGTATCGCCATAACCGTCATGGATGAGACAAGACCTCGCCAGCGTTCGCGACGCAAAGACATGTTTGCACGAAACACCGTTTTGTCTGGATCAGTCATTCGGGAACAATCCCGTTGCTATTTGCCACCGACAATGTCCACTATGGACACTATTCCGGTAGTGACATTTATCAGTCAGTGCGCTGGAAGTACGGACGGATGTGGATCACGTGTCGGAGTGAGCTGCATCGTCGAGGAGCGGCCTGGGGTTTCGCGATAGGATGTTGGCATGTTGTCGATGTGGCCGTGGTTGATTGCGATTTCGGTTCTGCGCCACTGTGAGATCCGGGAGAAAGGCGCCTCCTTGGAAAATCGCGGGAGCTCGGTATGAAAAAGCGATGCCTGCCGATCGTGTTCCTCGCGGCGTTCTTCGCGTTCCGCGCGGTCGCGTGGGGTCCCACTGGGCACCGGGTGGTGGCCGAGATCGCGCAGCGTCATCTGAAGCCGGCGGCTCGGGAGCGCGTCGCGCGGCTGCTCGGCGGTTATTCGCTGGCCGAGGTGGCCAATTGGGCTGACGATTTGCGGTCCGATCCACGATTCGACAAATACAAGCGGCTGCACTTTGCCACGGTCCCGGATGGCGTCAAAAGCTATCGCGATGCGAAGAAGGACCCGTGTGGCGATCTGGTGGCGGCCATCGATGCACTGTCGGCCTTTCTCAAAACCGGATCGCGCGACGATCTTTTCGCCGTGAAGGCGTTCACCGACAAGAGCGACGGCGTTGCCAAGGGAGCATGCAATCCCCAGGAAACCGAGCCGATTTCGGCGGAAACCGCGCTCCAGCTGCTGGTGCATTTCGTGGGCGACCTACATGAGCCGCTGCACATCGGCGGTACGGATCAGGGAGGCAACCTGGTGAAAGTCAGTTGGATGAATCGCTGGCAGTCGAACCTGCATTCGATATGGGATGACGAGATGGTGGACTTTGAGCGGCTGGATTATCCCGCGTACTCAAGTTTTCTCAACCATGCGAGCGAGGCGGAGGTGGCGCGCTGGCAGAAGGGCGACACGATCGCGTGGGCGGATGAGAACGTGGCTATGCGTTCCAAGCTGTACCTGTTTCCCGACGATCAGCGCCCGTTCGCCACTGGTCAGCCGGTGACGCCCGCGCATCTGGTGTCGTATGGATACATCGGTGCGCAGCGCGAGCGGATGCGGCAGCAATTGCTCAAGGGCGGCCTGCGGCTGGCGCGGGTTCTCAATACCATTTTCGAATAGGGCTTGCTTTCCGTCCTTCTGCGCCGAGCATCTTCACAAAAAGATTCTGACCGTTGTGGTTTTTCGGCTTCCTTGTCGCATTACCCGGTGGAGACAAGAAGTGCTCGTCCAGCATACGAACTGGCCGTCACTAGGAGCTCAAACCAGAGCCCATAAAAGGAGCAACTACTATGAACATCAACCGAAACCACCTGCGGTTCTCACTCAGTTTGATTCTTATGGCCTTCGCGGCCTGCGCCGTTGTGCAGGCACAAGACCAGAGCCAACCACCCATCGTCGGATCGTGGCAGATTACCGTCTCGTCGGTCGCCGCTGGGCCACAATTCGCGGCCTTTCCGGGCCTGCTCACCATTCATGCCGATGGGACAGTGATCGAATCCGACGGGGCCAACGCGGCCTTACCCTTTGCACCCCCGAACCCATTTTGCAACTGTACGTTGATTGGAATCGACCAGGGCCATGGGATATGGAGGAGAGTCGGCGACCGGAAATATCAAATCAAATTCCTGCAGATAGCCATCAACGTGGACGACAGCTCGCTGGTTCTAACGAACACACTGCAATTCACGGTCGACCTCAGCGGAAATAGTCGGTTCCAAGGGCCGGGCTCATTCGCCTTGGTAGACGGCCACGGAATGCCGATCCAGGGATTCTCAGGGCCCGAACAGATCGAGGGCCATCGCATCACTGTCAGCGACACAGTTGGCGGCGAGAACGCTGTCACGATTGCATTGAATGGAGGGGCCGGAGTATTTCCAATCGGCGCCAACGCGTTTCAAGTAACGACGAACCAGATCGGCCTGGATGCTTCGCAGTCGAGATCGTCCAGCGGTTCGGCGTTGACCTATTTTTGGGCTTCATCGCCAGGTTTCCCGTCGGCAGCGATTACCCGAGCCGACACGGCGGCGCCGCTGATCCAACTCTCCACCAAGGCAACTTATCAATTCACTGTGACGGTGACGGATGCAAACGGTTCTACAGCGACGCAGACCTTCACCATTCAGTACGTCTGATGCAGCGGGACAGAGGCGCGCGATTCGTGAGAGGCGGCCGTGGCTCCATAGCCAGCCGCCTTGACTTATTGTGAAACGCTGCGCATGACCAGCATCACAAACCCGAACAGGCCGACGGGGGCGTCGGCCGCGGACCAGGGGGTCCGCCCCACAATTCGATCCCACGGGCAGTACAATCCGCTACCGAAGGCCACTTACTACCATCAGGTCGTGTTGCATGCGGAAGAACGCATAGGCGTACGCGCGGCCGTCGGGGGTGATCACTACCCAATCGATGCGTAAGATCCCCGCGGGATCGCTGGGCAGTAAATTGTAAACCAATTCTTTGGCGCCGGTCTTCAGACTCGCCCGGTAGACATGGGCTGGCAGCGTACCTTCCGACATATAGATCGAGTCCGGGTCGACGCTCCAGCGAATAAGGCGGCCGGCGCCCAACGGTGCAACTGGCATGGCATCGCCTCCCTCCAATGGATACCGCGCACGGTGGGCAACCGGACCTGCCAATAGCCACTTCCCATCCGGTGAAACCAGCGTTCCGATAATTCCTTCTGGTGTGACTGGCGTGCTCGCCCCATTCTCGGTATCGAACACGTAGGACCGCGCTTGATGGCCCTTCTCGCGGCCGATCAGCAGCACTCGCCGGTTGTCAAGAAGCCAACTCCCGCCGCGGGGCAAGAACTCGACCGCTGCTTCATGCCACGATGGCTCGCCCGGGCCAGTCGGCAGAACTCCGATTCTGTTGGATCGCTGAAAAGTCGGGAAGATCAACACCCGCTTCATATCGTGCGATAGCGCGATCGGGAAGCCTTTTCCAAGCGGCACAGCCGGGCTTCCATCCATTTTGCGCAGGTACACCTGCATGTCGTTGATCTCCACATTTAGCAGCACCATGCTGCCGTCATCGGAGATATCAGTGGGATTGTCGATGTCTGCCCAGGACAGGTTACGCTCCACTTTGGCGCCGGACGGCAGCCCGAACGACTCGTAGCGGATCCTCTCGTTGGAGAGAAGTACACGGCCATCCGCAGCGACGTCGTGAACCGTGAAGGGACCTGGCGCGCGCCACAACACCCGCTGTTTACCCAGCACTGTGGATGCCCACACCGCTTCCTCGTCGCGTCGCAACGAGGCGCCATACCAAATCTCGCCGGTTCTAAACCAGGCAAGTCCACGAATGTTGTAATAGTCAGGGGATAGCTTGGTCGCGTGACCTTCCAGGTCCACCACCCACAGGCTTCCGTCAGCATTGCCCCCCGTCGGGTGGACGATAAAAGCCACATGTTCGCCTCGAGGAGAGACGCGTGGCCCTTCGATCCATCCCGGCGTCTCGTACAGCAGTTTTCCGGGCGGAAACTCAAGGCGCTGGCCGGCGTCCGAGACGCGCACCACTGCCATTTGCGAGCCATCCGGCGACCAATCCGCGCCGACCACGTTTTCCATGAGTTCACGGGGAGCACCACCGGAAAGAGAAGCCCGGACCAGAGTGCCAACGAACTGAAACATGTACAGCCATCTGGCCCGAAGCATCAGCGCCATTTCGCCCTTGGAGGAGACGGATAGTAACTGTGCTCCGGAAAGACCGAAGCTCCGCGCGTCGGGCTGACCGGGCCGTCCGGAGAATACGTCGAGGGGAGCGCCGTCCCATGCCGCGGCGTAAACGATATCCGATCCGGAAGGAACAAACCTCGCGGTAGGAACCAATCCTTTGCGATAGGTCACTCGTTCGAAGGACGGCTGCGGGGAATCGCGCGATGAAGGCCGTAGGATCAAGTAACCGATGCCCAAAATCGCGACGGCTGCCAGCATGATGGACACGGCTAGCGGTAACCGCCGCTTGACAGGTGAGGGTGTCTCACTGGTTGCCACGGAACGGCGTGAGCTCGACGGGCTGGCAATCGTTTCCAGTGCGAATGCCAGATCGCGCGCCGATTCGAAGCGGTCCTCCGGCTGTTTCTCCAGGCAATGTTCCACCAGCCGGGCCAACGCTTCGGGGAGCTTGGGATCGATCTCCAGCAGATCCGGCGGATCCTCCCGCAAGGTGGCGCCGATCACGTCCGCGCTTGTTTGCCCCAGGAAGGCGCGCCGTCCCGCCAGCATTTCAAAAAGCACCACACCGAAGGCGAAGATGTCGGTACGATGGTCCACTTCGCCACCGCGCAGTTGCTCGGGCGACATGTAGCCCACTGTTCCCATCGCCACGCCGGGCTGGGTGCCCATCGTCACCGTGCCGTGGTCGTGAGCGTCCGTCCGGACTAACTTAGCCAGCCCAAAATCCAGGATCTTCACCTGTCCTGGGCCACCGGTGCTGTCGGAACCGACCACGAAAACGTTTTCCGGCTTGAGGTCGCGATGCACAATTCCCTTTTGGTGCGCCGCGGCAAGGCCCCGTGCGATCTGGCCGGCATATGCCAACGTTTTTCGCAACGGCAGAGGTCCGTCGGCGAGACGCGTCCGTAGCGTTTCGCCTGCGAGTAGCTCCGATACAACGTAAGGGATTCCGTCATCGACGCCGACATCGTAAATCGCCACGATGTTGGGGTGGTTTAGCATCCCCGCGGCGCGTGCTTCCTCTTCGAAGCGCCGCATGCGCTCCCTGTCTGGGGCGAAGGCGGACCGGAGCACTTTCACGGCAACGTCGCGTTTCAGCCGCTCATCGGTGGCCCGGTACACCTCACCCATTCCGCCTGCGCCGATTAGCTCGACGATCCGCAGCCGCCCCACCATTTGCCCCGGCTTCAGGCATGCCGGTGCTGGCTGAATGGAAGAAAGCGGCGAACCCTCCAGGAAGCCATCCGGGCCGGCGCGATCGAGGAGAGACTGCACTTCCTTTCGAAGCTGCTCATCATCGGGACAAGCTTGTTGCAAGAACTCCGCGCGGTTCTCCGGCGGCTGGCCGAGCGCGGCATGGAACAACTCCTCCAGCTTGGCCCAATCGGCCACGATTTATTCCCCCGATTCCAACTCGCGCTTCAACCATGCTTTCGCGAGCGTCCAGTCCCGGGTCACCGTGTTGGGATGAACGTGCAACACTTCGGCCATCTCCTCGACGCTCAAGCCTCCGAAATAACGGAGCTCGACAACGTGCGCCTTGCGGGCGTCCACGACGGCAAGCCGCTCCAGCGCCTCATCAAGCGCCACGAGCAAGCTGGACTTGGCCGGCGACAACGCGACGGCCTCATCCCAGGGTATGCGATTTACATCGCCGCCCCGCTTCTTCCGCCCCGCGGTACGCGCGTGATCGATCAGGATCTGGCGCATGATGCGCGCTGCAATGCCGAAGAAGTGCGCCCGATCCTGCCACTTCACATTAGTCTGATCGATGAGCTTGAGGTAGGCCTCGTTCACCAGCGCCGTGGTTTGCAGCGTGTGTCCGGGCCTCTCTTTGCGCATGTGCCGGCGGGCGATGCGGTGCAACTCGGATTCGACGGCGGGCACCAGCTCATGCAGGCATTCCTGGTCGCCGTGGCCCCACCGAACGAGCATTTGCGTAAGATTGGCAGGCCCCAAGTAGTCCATATTCGCCCGGCTCCGCAGCACCGCCAAACATTCTATCAATACTGTCGGATTGGTCGTCGACAAGAGCGTCACACAAGAGCATCATTGTTGCCCGGGCTGTGCGGCAGCGAGGTTGCCAGCCAGTGCGTTTGGAAGCGCAGCGGCGCGTTGTCAAAGGAGCCGCCTGACGTTCCTGCCAAGCGGCTTCACGATAGGATATTGGCATTTCCTCGTTGGCGGCGGCGACTCACGGTTGGGCAGGCCGACGGGGGCGTCGGCCGCGGACCAGGGGGTCCGCCCCACTACTCGTGGTGGAGGGCGGACAGTGGGTCGATGCGCGTGGCGCGGCGGGCTGGGATGTAGTTTGCCAGCAGGGCGACTGAGAGGAGCAATGCGGCGACTCCGAACATCACCGTTGGGTCGAGTGGGGCTACGCCGAAGAGGAGGGCGCGCAGCGTGGATGCCAGGGCGGCTGCGCCGGCCATTCCTGCTGCTAAGCCGAACACTGCGGTCTTGAGTCCGCGCCGGATTACCAGCGACTTGAGTTGCGCTGGTGTAGAGCCTAAGGCCATGCGGAGGCCGAACTCGCGCGTGCGTTGGGCTACGCCGTAAGATACTACGCCGTGAATTCCGAGCGCGGCCAGCAGCATTGAGATGCCGGCGAAGACCAGTAGCAATGCCGTCGACATGCGAGGGGCGGTGTTGGCTAGCGACAGATAGTCGTCCATGCTGCGGATCTGGAACACAGGCTGGCCGCGGTCCACCGACCACACAGCTTGTTTCACGGCATTCACCACCGCCTGCGTATCCATTGTCGTGCGCACGGCCAGGGCCATGGACTTGTCGGGCATCTGCTGGTACGACGCGTAGATGGTCGGTTCCGGCTGTTTTTCCAAACCATAGTGGTGCACCTGGCTGACGATACCGACGATTTCGCGGAATTGACCCCACAAGCGCATGCGGCGGCCGAGCGGATTTTCGTTGGGGAAATATTGGCGGGCCATCGTTTCATCGATCAGGATCACTGGCGGTGCGGTGAGAACATCTCGATCGGAAGTCGCGCGGCCTTGCAGCAAGGCGATGCCCATCGTATTTAGATAGCGCGGGCTGATGCGGCGGAAATCGGCGACCAGCGTTTGTCCCGGCGGCAGCGGGCGGTTTTCGATGGTGAAATATTCGCGATCGTTTTGTTGACCGAGCGGCAGCACGTCGGACAGGCCCGCGGATTGGATGCCGGGGATCTGGTTCACTTTGTCCATGAGACGGCGATAGAAGTCGGCCTGTTCGCGAGCGTCTTTGTAGAGATTGTCGGTGGGCAGGCGCATGCGGAACGTCAGGACGTGATCGGGACGTATGCCCGGATTCACGTGCTGCAGATTGACGAAGCTTCTCATGGCCAGACCTGCGCCGATCAGCAGCATGCTGGCGAGAGCGACCTCGCCGGCCACGAGCCAGTTCCACACTCCCGTCTGGCTGCGGGATGCGGAGGAGGATCGGCCGGTGGCTTTCAGCGCGTCGTTCACATTTGCACCGGAGGCGTAAAGGGCGGGGATCAGTCCGAAGATCAGGGCTGCACCCATGGAGATGAGCAGTGCGAAGGTGAGTGCGCGGGCATCGACGCCGACGGCAGGCCGGACAATCTCCGCGCCGGCATCGGTCATGGGAAGCGTGTTGGGCAGGACGGCGTTCAGAAGGTCGACGCCCCAGGCGGCGAAAAATACTCCGAGCACGCCGCCGATGAGGCTGAGCAGCAGGCTTTCGCTGAGAACCTGCATGATCAAGCGGCCACGTTGCGCGCCCAATGCGGCGCGAATTCCCAGCTCCCGGCTGCGGCCGGTGACGCGCGCGAGCAAGAGGCTGGCCACGTTCACGCAGGCCAGTAGCAGAAGAAGTCCGACTGCGCCCAAGAGCAATAGCAACGCGGGTTGAATGTATTCGAAGAGCGCCTGTTTCATGCCGACTACGGTTACGTCCCAACCGGCGAGCCTGGGAGTCTGGGCATTGATGCGGCGGGCGATGGAACTCAACTCGGCCTGCGCCTGAGGGAGCGTGACGCTGGGCTTGCGGCGGGCGATGACACCGAAATCGTGATCCACGCGGCTCTTGGCGCGGAGTTGCGCATTGGGCCACGGCACATAAAGATCGCAGGGCAGCGGCTGCCAGAAATCCGCGGAGAGCACGCCGATGACGGTGTACGGCTCGCTATTCATGGTGAAGGCTTTGCCGATGACGCTGGGGTCCGATCCAAAACGGCGCTTCCAGAATCCATTGGTAAGAACGGCGACGGGGAATCGTGCCTTACCCGCGCCTTCCGCAGCCGTGAATCCGCGGCCGAGAACGGTTCGAGCGCCGAGCATCGACAGGAAATTCGTAGTGACGCGGATGCCGGTGACCTGCTCGGGCTCGCCTTCGCCGGTGAGCGTGCCGGTGCCGATCTCAAGGAGCGACATCTCCTCGAAGGATTGGCTCTGCTCTTTCCAGTCGAGGAAATTCGGGCCGGATGGCCCCTCGCGCTTGATGCCGTCTTTCAGATCCGTTTCCCAGATGAGGGCGAGGCGATCGGCGCCGGGATAGGGCAAGGGACGCAGGATTACGGAATTGACGACGCTGAAGATTGCGGTATTCGCTCCGATGCCGAGCGCGAGGACAAGCAAGGCCACGATGCTGAAGCCGGGCGCTTTACGGAGGGTGCGGAGGGAGTAGCGCAAGTCGTTCAGGAAAGTCGACATTTCTTTGGATGAACGATGCAAGTGAA
The DNA here is from genome assembly GCA_035632375.1 of Bryobacteraceae bacterium. Taxonomy (GTDB): domain Bacteria; phylum Acidobacteriota; class Terriglobia; order Bryobacterales; family Bryobacteraceae; genus Palsa-89. The sequence continues at coordinate 12,165 of DASQGY010000300.1, forward strand.
GGTCCCTTTGGAAGGGTGGGTAAGTGCCTGAAATTGTTCGGTGGCGCGGCGGTAGGTGGCTGGGGAGTGTCCGGTTTTGAGAATTCGCAAGGTTTCAGGTGTCGGGTTTCAGGTCTCAAGGCCACGTTGAGGACGCTGCAAGAGGTATTCGCAGAATGAGATTCTCCATTGGGATTGACTCCCCATGTAGGACTTGAACCAACATCCCCTGAGTTAGCGGCCACCATTGCGCGGTAACTTTTGACTTGGTGGGCGGTACTGGGGACGTGGCAATTTTCCCTCGTCGTGACCTACTCGTTGGGGTTGTTGGATCAATTCTTCGCGCACAGACTGGAGTTAGTCCCTCTGATGTTAGTCGGCTCCGGAACGGCATAAGTGGGCGGTTGATTGTTCCCGGCGATGGGGAGTATGACTCGGCTCGGAGGCTGGCCAGTTTCAATCCGACTACGGACAAGCATCCGCAGATGATTGTGCGCTGCGCGACAACGGAGGACGTTTGTCGCGCGGTTGTTTTTGCGCGGGAGCATGGAGTGGAGGTTGCGGTGCGGTCGGGCGGTCACGATGTGTTGGGCGCTTCGGTCTGCGATGGGCTGGTGATCGATTTGGCTGGTATGAATGCGATTCGCGCCGATCCGGAGCGGCGGACGGTGCGGGTGGAACCTGGGGTCCGGTCGGGCCAACTGAGCGCTGCTTTGCAAGGCCATGGGCTGGCGGCGGCGTTGGGTTGTCATCCGGGGGTGGGCGTCGCTGGGCTGACTGTCGGCGGAGGTCTCGGCTGGTTGCTGGGCAAGCATGGTGCAGCGTGCGACCACTTGGTGGGCGCGGATCTGGTGACTGCCGAGGGGAAGAAACTGCGAGTTAGTAAGACGGAAAATGCGGAGTTGTTTTGGGCGTTGCGAGGAGGAGGCGGCAACTTTGGGATCGTCACCTCACTCGATTTCCGGCTGCATCCTGTCAATCGGGTTTTTGGTGGAGTGCTGGTCTTGCGGACTGACGTCCGAAGGTTTCTGCGCTTTTATCGGACCTTCATGGAGGGCGCTCCCGATGAGCTGACAGTGGAAATCAGCATTATCGCAGGCGAGCAGCCTGTTATTGTGGCGATCGTATGCTGGAGCGGCGACGCGGCTCAAGGCTCTCGCGTGTTGCAGCCTCTGCGCTCCTTCGACTCGCCGGTAGCCGATTGGATCGATGACGTCGCGTATGCGCATCTTACCGATCGCGTGGCGGAAGTTGGCTCGTTGCTGAGTCGCGCGCAGCCACAACAACAAAGGGGTCCTGGGTACGGTTATTGGCGGGGTGGCTCACTGCGCGAACTGAGCGGCGCTGCTGCCGATCAAATCGCTGCGGCGATCGAGCACGCGCCTGGTGGCTCGTCACTTGGGCTGGGTCACTTCATGCATGGGCAAGTTTGCCGGGTGGAGCCGGGGGCGACGCCGCTCATCAGAACGGCGGGGCAGATCACGTATTTCTTCAACACGGGTTGGGGCGATCCTAGGCTGGCCGACGACAGGATGGAATGGGTGAACCGGTGCTGTAATGCGATGAAGCCCTTTTCGAGCCGAGGCGCGTACATCAATTACTTGAGCGCGGACGATCCGGCTGCGGTGGAGGCGTCGTACGGCAAGAATTACGAAAGGCTGGCGCAGATCAAGACGCGATACGATCCGTCCAATTTCTTTCACCGCAATCGCAACATACGTCCGCGAGCGATGTAGGCTACTGGCCCAGGATGTTGAAGGTCGTGGTGCCTTCCACGCGCACCTTTTCGTACGCGGCGTTCCAGATCTTGTGATAGGGATCGGTGTCGTAGGCCTTCAATGCGCTGACGCCAGTCATCTCCATGCACATTCCGTATTCACGAGCTGTGCGTTGTACCGGAATAGTGACCTTCTCACCCGCGCGGTACTTTTGAAACGTCGCCTGATCGATATCTCCCAGCATTGCTTGCGAAAAGGGGGACTCCAACTTGCCGTACCAGACTTTGACGATGCCCTTGATCTTTTTCGGCAGCGCGTCGCTGGCTTTGTAGAAGGCCTCCCAATCGGCGGCAGTGGCTTCCTTGACTGGGGTCCAGGCGAAGCAGTGCATCAGCGTTTTTTCGCCGGCGTTCGCGGTGGGGAGGAGCATCAGGATGGCGGCTGCGCAGGTTGCAAGGGGTGTGAACGTGGATGGTTTCATGTTGTCTCAGAACCAGTCTACTAGACCGGGTACGTCGCGTTTACGATAAGATTCTGACATATGCTCATTCTACGTCGAACGTTTATTCTCGCCGCCGTTTGCTTCGCGCTGATTGCCGCGTCGCCGCGCGCCGGCAAAGTCACCGGACTTGACCGCTATGTTGAGACCGCCGATCCGAACTACCATTACGAACTGGTGAAGACCATCCCCGGAGATGGCTACACCACTTACGTGCTCGACCTGACTTCGCAGGCCTGGCGCACCGCCGCGGAAGTGAACCGCCCAATCTGGAAACATTGGCTGACCATCATTCGCCCGGATCAAGTGAAGGGCAACACCGGATTCCTGTTCATTACCGGCGGTTCGAACAAGGACAAAGCGCCCGACAAGCCGAGTCCGCAGAATGTGGACACCGCCATGACCTCGCACACCGTGGTAGCCGAACTGCGCGGCGTTCCCAACGAACCGCTCATCTTCAGCGACGACAAAAAGGAACGCACCGAAGATCAGATCATCGCCTACACCTGGGTGAAGTACATGAAGACCGGCGACGAAACGTGGCCGCTACACATCCCCATGACCAAGGCAGCCGTGCGAGCCATGGATGCCATCACTTCCTTCTGCGCCACGCCCGAAGGCGGGAAAGTCGAGGTCGAGAAATATGTGGTGGCCGGCGGATCGAAACGCGGCTGGACCACCTGGACCACGGCCGCCTCCGACAAACGAGTGGTGGCGATCGTGCCGATGGTGATCGATATGCTGAACAGCGTGAAATCGTTCGAGCACCATTACCGCGCCTACGGATTCTACTCGCCGGCGGTGAAGGATTACGAAGACATGGGGATCATGAAGGTCTCTAATGCTCCGCAGTATCTGGCGCTGATGAAGCTGGAGGAACCCTACAGCTATCGCGACCGCTTCACCATGCCGAAGCTGATCATGAATTCGGCGGGCGATCAATACTTTCTGCCGGATTCCTCGCAGTACTACATCGACGATCTGCCCGGCGAGAAGTACCTGCGATATGTTCCGAACACCAACCATTCGCTGGCCAACTCCGATGCGCGAGAGAGTCTGATCGCGTTCTACGATGCCTTTCTACGCGGGCAGCCGCGGCCGAAGTTTTTCTGGAAGTTCGAGAAGAACGGCGACATCCGCGTTACCAGCGTCGACAAGCCGACGGAAGTGAAGCTATGGTACGCGAACAATCCGGAGCATCGGGATTTCCGGCTGATGGCCATTGGGCCGGCGTATAAGAGCACGGTGTTGACGTCGAAGGGCGACAACGTGTATGTCGGTCATCTGGACAAGCCGGAGAAGGGTTGGTCGGCATACTTCGTGGAGATGACTTATCCGAGCGGTGGTAAGTATCCATTCAAGTTCACCACCGGCGTTCGGGTGACGCCCGATACGCTTCCGTTCCCTGCGCCGAAGCCGTCGTCGTCGATCGCAGATTTGCCGTAGGTCAAGAACCCGGGACCAAAACCGGGGACAGTCACCACTGTCCACACGCCCATCGCCGTTCGTCGATTCCTTCGGGACTCGGGGCGGCTTGGGACAGCGGTGTGACTGTCCCCGGTTTTTCTACGCGGAGTACTTCACAGCCGGTTTGGGCCGTTCGTCGACCGAAAGAGTGAACACGTCCGGCCGGGCGTAGTGGCCCACGGCGTCAAAATCGAACTTGCCACGGGCGATCTCGTCGAGATCCAGCTCCGCGGTAAGTATGCCTTCGCCGTCGCGCAGCGGTCCAGCGAGAATCCGGCCGAGCGGCGACACGATGACGCTGCCGCCCTTGATTAATACCGTGTCCGGGGTCTCGCCTTGCATCGGGTGATAATCCGGCGGGCAGTCGGAACGCACCAGGTACTGACAGGCGCTCAACACGAAACAGCGGCCTTCGAGCGCGATGTGCTGCATGGTGGCCGTCCAGGTTTCGCGATCGTCCACCGTAGGCGCGCACCAGAGGTTCACGCCCTTGCCGTACATCGCACTGCGGAACAGTGGCATGTAATTTTCCCAGCAGATGGCCGCGCCAACAATTCCGTATTCGGTTTGGATGGCGGGCATGGTGGAGCCGTCGCCGAATCCCCAGATGAGCCGCTCCATCGCGGTGGGCATCAACTTGCGATGCTTGGCCTCCAGCTCGCCTTCGGGCGAGAAAAAAAGCGCTGTGCAGTAGAGTGTCCCGCCGCCTCTTTCGATGACACCGGCCACGATGCGCATGCGATGCGCCGCGGCTGTCTCGGCCACAATCGCGGTCTCTTTGCCGGGAACCTCGATCGCTGCGTCCCAATAGCGGCGGAAATCGTCGCGGCCCTCGGGGGAGCGCGAGCCGACGCGAGCGCCGAAGTCGATGCCTTTCGGATATCCGCCGAGAAACGCTTCCGGGAATACGGCGAGACTTGCGCCGGCGTGAGCGGCTTGCTGGCAATAGCTACGAAGCTTTACCACGGTCCGCGTGGTATCGAAGACATAGGAACCGGCCTGGATCACCGCAACTTTCACTGATTTCATCTCTGCCTCTCTACCATTCTGCCAGCATGGACAGCTCTACCACGCGCTAGGATAGGAGTATGCGAGCCCGTCGAATCGTTTTCGGACTGGGGCTCTGGATTTGTTGTTCTAGCATCGCCTGTGCGGGAGGTGCCAAGGTGGATGTCGAACTGGATGCCTTCAGTGGCCGCCCCAATCCCAAATGGACGCTGTCCGCGGACAAAGCGTCCAGGATTCTGAAACAAATCGCGTCTTTACCCGAAACGAACGACACACTCCACATTCCCGACCTGGGCTTCCGGGGGTTCGTCCTGCGATCCGGCGGCAGGTCGATTCGGGTATTCGGCGGGCTGGTGACGATCGAAAGCGCGGGCGTAACGAAAGCCCATCGCGATACGGCGGGGATACTCAAGGATCTCACCGAAGACGCCCGTAAACGGGGTTTCGAAGCAGTGGTCGGCGATTCCGCTAAACATTAGTTTTAATTAGCGGCCTTTGCCAGCGATTATGCTTGCATCAACCGGATTTTGAGTCTATACTCCTCAGTACCGATCTGAAAGTAGAGGAATCCAAGTGAGCCTAACCGTAACCCTCAACGTATTTTCCGGGCGCCCCAATCCAGTGTGGACGGTACCGGAAGGTGCAGCCGCCGAATTTACCGACCGAATGTCGAGTATTTCCACAACCTCGAATCTAAAGCCTGTAGGTGTGATGGGGGCTCTCGGCTATCGAGGATTTTCCGTGCGGCGCAACGAAGAGTCCGATGCCATCCACGTCCATGCCGGAGTGATCGATCCGGGGCACGCCAGCCCGACGCTTCTGGCCACGGATCGAGAAATCGAGAAGTGGCTGCTGTCCACAGCGGGCGCCCACCTCACCGCCGCGGTCAAGACCCATGTCGAAGAGTCGCTCGCGGGCCCAGTGAGCCATGAAGCATTGAGAGGCGTTCCGCCTCCCTCACGCTGCCCGGCGTGCAACGCTGTCGACGCGCCTGTCTACAATCCGGCTATCTGGAACACGCCCGCGGTGCAGCCGCACAACAATTGTTACAACTACGCGAATAACCGCATCACTAACACCTTCGCCCAGCCGGGCCGCGCCACGGGACATATGTACACGCAGTTGAAAACCTGCACAGGCGTTGGTGCCGTGGAACCCGCGGCCGTGTCCGACGGTCTGGTGGCGAGTGCGAACTTCAGCGGCCATCTTGCGGCGAGACATGGCTGGTATGTTGCATTGGTCCTTTGGCCGAACGTTGACTATCACTGGTACCGGCAGGATAAAGTTGGCTGCTGGTCGCACAAACCCGGATCGACCGCGGCGCGCAACGTCGACAATGCCGGTCACACGATTACCGATCCGAAGACCGCCAATCGCGGTCCATATACGGTGTTTTGCACCTATATGATCACCAAGGCAAGCGTTCATATCAAGTAAACCACGCGGCTGAATTTTCGTTTCGAGGTTACTGCGGGATGACTTCTGTCACCGCATCGGCCTCGATCTCCCTGTTGCCTGACGCTTCAATAAACCCGTTTGCGCTACCCACCGATCCGCGCTACTGTGAAGGCATGGCCAAGGCCAAGAGCATCGATCCATTTGTTTGCAACGAGCCGGAAGTTGAGATCAGCCCGGCAACCAGCCGCGTCCTAAAACAGCGAATGAAGACCGCCGATGAAGGCCGCTTGGTTTCCACCGAAAAAGCCCGCCAGCGAATCCAGCAATGGCTTTCAAGATCCTCTACCACGAAGACTCCTTAGCCGATCTGGAGGAAATTTTCGAGTGGTCGCGGGCGAAGCATCCCGAAACAACCGAGCAATTTGCCAGTGATCTGTTCGGCCACATCGAATTGCTTCAAGCCCTTCCTTACATCGGCACTCCCATAAAAGGACATCCTCAACTCAGGCGGCTTCTCCATTCCCCACTCTACGTCTACTACCTCGTGGACGAGAATCGAGAAGCAATTGAAATTCTGCATTTCTGGCATAGCTCCAGAAAGGCTCCCCGATTCTAGAAGCTGGTTCACCCCGACGTACCGCCGCCGCTGCTCCTCTCCGCGTTGTGTGGAGCATGGTGCGCCGCCGTGCTGCCGACGGGCCGATCCAGAGGAAATTACTTGTCGCTACACAGGGCTCTTTTCCAGTTACCTTACTGACCTGGACGCTACGGATTCACTGCGACTTCGATGGATTGTGAAACCGTGGTGTGCTCCGCGCCTTCGGCGGTTAAGGTGTAGCGAGTGCTCTTGTCCGGAGACACCTCAAAGCATCGACTCACCGCGGGCCACATTTTCTCTACCGGTGGATCGAGCCGAACCGCCTTGGTGTTGACTACGCCGTAGCAGAGCAGCGTCTTGTTGCCTGGAGCAATTTCGCGGTTGCGCGCGTAGAACTGGAGAATCCGGACATTCTTGCCATAAATCGCCATTGGGTCGCGGTCAATTCCAACGGGTTGCGACCAAGGCCACCAGGGGTGACGCTGCCAGAAAATCCAGCCGGTGTAGAGTGCGACTATCAGGATCGGAATCCACATGATGCGGACGAGCTTGGCCACCACGTCCATCGTAGTCGATGCTGTGAGGCTGGTAGTACGGGCATCGCAATTCTTATCCTCGCCCAGAGGCAAGAATGCCCGGCGAGAATGCCTGCCCCACAGAGCAGCAGGGCCGCAATCCCCAGCAGGCCGACGGGAACGTCGGCCGCGGACCAGGGGGTCCGCCCCACAAAATCGTCGCGTGCTGCCAAGATTCTCAACTCTAGTAGAAGAAGGGTCACGTTCAATTTGCGGCGAAGCCGCACTGTGCCACCGTGCTCATTAGTAGTTGTCAGAGGTAGCACAGGCTTTAGCCTGTGAAGAAAATGTAGAATCGGCACAGGCTCCAGTTTGATCTGCGGTATAACGGTTGGGTCATGCGAACTCTTCTGCTTCTCTTCGCTGCCGCTGCTGGCGCTATCGCTGCGGGCGTCCCCTATTTCACGGAGCCGGCGATGTGCCCCACGCGTCCGGAAATTGCCTTCGTCTCTGGCGGTGACATTTGGGTGGCCCCGGCCAAGGGCGGCGAGGCGCACTTGCTGGTGTCGCATCCGGCCGATGAGTCGCGGCCGCTTTATTCGCCTGATGGAACGCGGCTGGCCTTTGTTTCTACGCGCACCGGTAACGGCGATATCTACGTGCTCGCGTTCGGCAGCGGCGAACTCAAGCGCCTGACTTTCGACGATGGCCTGGATCAGCTCGACGGATGGTCGCGCGATGGCCGCTGGATTTATTTCTCTTCTGGCTCGCACGACGTGGGGCGCAAGAACGACATTTATCGAGTGAGCGCCGACGGTGGCACGCCCATGCCGGTCAGCGCCGACCGCTTCACCAACGAGTTTCAAGCCGCGCCCGCTCCCGACGGCGCGACCGTCGCCTTCGCTGCCCGCGGAAATGGCGACCAGCAGTGGTGGCGGAACGGCCACAGCCATCTGGATGAATCCGAAATCTGGCTCCGCAAGGATGGCTCGCCCGCCAGCTATGAGCGCGTCGTCGATTTGAACGGGCGCAACGCCTGGCCTATGTGGATGCCCGATGGCCGTCAACTTTATTTCATGTCCGATCGCGGCGGCGCGCAGAATCTGTGGACGCTGCCGCTCGGCGGCAAGGCGCGCCAGGTGACCAAGTTCGCCACCGGACGCGTCCTGTGGCCGTCCATCAGTTACGACGGAAAGGCCATCGTCTTCGAGCACGACTTCAAGATCTGGCAGCTCGACACAAAAACCAGCGAAGCGTTCGAGGTGCCCATCAAGCTGGTCGGGTCGGCCGCCGGGCCGGTGACCACGCACACCACGCTCAGCCAGTTCACCGATTTGGCCTTGTCGCCGGATGCGAAGAAGATCGCAGTGATCGGCCACGGCGAGGTGTTCGCTGCATCGGCTAAGGACGGCGGCGATGCGTTCCGCGTCACTAATACGCCTGGTCCTGAAGCGCAGGTGGCGTGGTCGCCCGATTCCACTCGCATCGCCTATGTGGGCGAGCGCGATGCAGTGAATCATCTTTTCCTTTACGACTTCGCCCATCGCACGGAGACGCAGTTGACGCACGACGCCACGCCCGACCAAGCGCCGCGTTTTTCACCCGACGGCAAGAGCATCGCGTTTATTCGCGACCGGCGCGAGCTGCGCGTCATCGATACGGATTCCAAGCAGGAGCGCCTGGTTGCCTCAGGATCTTTGGGCGGAGGCTTTGGGCCCGGCAGCGGTGCGGCGTGGTCGCCGGATGGAAAGTGGATCGCCTATGCGTCGGCTGCGGATCGCGCGCTGCGCAACATATATGTCGTGCCGACGGCTGGCGGCGCGCCTCGGCAGATCAGCTTCTTGGCCAATACCTCTGCGAGCGGCCTGCAGTGGAGTCCCAACGGAAAATATCTGCTCTACAACACAGGACAGAGAACCGAAACGCCGCAAATCGCCCGCATCGATCTGGCGCCGCGTCAGCCGGACTTCACCGAAGCGCGCTTTGAAGATTTGTTCAAGCCAGATCCACCGCGTGAGCGGGGCGCAGCGGCAGCCGATCGCAAGCCGCCGGTGAAGCCGGTGGAAATTGTGTTCGATGGAATTCGGGAGCGCATCACTATGCTGCCGATCGGGCTCGATGTCTCGAATCCCGAGATAAGCCCCGATGGCCGGTGGCTGCTGGTGAACGCTACGGTGGGGAGCCAGCAGAACCTGTATCTCTATCCGCTCGAAGAAGGCGGGCGTGGAGGTCGGCGGGAGGCGCGTGTGGCCCGGCAGTTAACATCGACGCCAGGGCGCAAGAGCCACGCGCAATTTTCGCCCGATTCGAAGGAAGTTTATTTCCTGGAGGCGGGGAAAGTGCAAACGATCGCTATGGACACGCGGCAAGCGCGCGCGGTAGCCGTCAACGCGGAAATGGATGTGAATTTCGACCAGGAGAAAATGGCGGTCTTCGAGGAAGCCTGGGCCGGCCAGCGCGACAATTTTTACGATCCGAAAATGCATGGCGTCGATTGGAACGCGGTGCGCCGGACCTACGCGCCGTTGATTGAGGGCTCGCGCACGCCGGATGAAATGCGCAGCATTCTCCGGCTGATGATCGGCGAGTTGAATTCATCGCACTCGGGCGTCTCGGCTCCGTCTGCGAATCAGAATCCGGCGCAAGCGGGACCGCCCCGAGGAATCGTCGGGCAGCTTGGCCTGAGTTTCGATCGTGCGGAGTACGAGCGCTCCGGGAAGCTGCGCATCACCGAGGTTCTGCCGCATTCGGCCGCCGAACTGGCCAAGATCCAGCCGGGTGAAGAGCTGCGCTCGGTGGACGGCGTGGCTATTGGGCCGCACGTGAATCTCGACCAATTGCTGGAACACAAAGTGGACAAGCGCGTGGTGTTGGATATCGGCGGACGTGAAGTCACGGTGCGCCCCACGGGGAGCATCGCCGAACAGCTTTATCGCAAGTGGGTGGAGGACAATCGCGCGTATGTCGCGAAGGTGAGCGGCGGCAAACTCGGCTACATACACATGCGCGACATGTCGGCGCAGGCGCTGACCCAGCTTTATCTCGACCTGGACGCCGACAATCGCGCGAAAGACGGTGTGGTGATCGACGTCCGCAACAACAACGGCGGGTTCGTCAACGCATACGCATTGGATGTGCTGGCGCGTCGTCCCTACATGACCATGACCAATCGTGGAGCGCCTGCCGGCCCGGCGCGTACGGTGCTCGGGCAACGGTCCCTTGAACTGCCGACAATTCTCCTAACAAACCAGCACTCGCTCTCGGACGCTGAGGATTTCACCGAAGGCTACCGCACGCTGAAGCTGGGCAAGGTGGTGGGCGAACCGACATCCGGCTGGATCATCTACACCGGCGCAATGGAACTGGTGGATGGGTCGAGTATGCGCATGCCCGGAACGCGGATCACTGGCGCGGACGGTACCGACATGGAGGGTCACCCCCGGCCCGTAGACATCGCGGTAACGCGGCCGATCGGCGAAAGCTACACTGGGAAGGATTCCCAGCTCGACACAGCGGTCCACGAGTTGCTCTCGGAAATCGGAAAGAAATAAAGGAATCCTGACGTTCTCTTATCCAAGGAATTCGCAAGGAGCCGTCGTGCGGGGATATTCAGCGTTCGTCATGGCGATTTTGGCCGCTGCGTCTTCGTGGGCGCAGCCGATCATTGCCACCTTCGCGGGTACCGACTATCACTTCGATGGCGACGGCAAGCGAGCCCTCCAAGCCCCGATCGGTCCGGTTGCCGGCGTTGCCGTCGATAATCAGGGACGAGTCTACATTGCCGATCCCGGCAACAACCTGGTGATGCGCTTCACCACAAACGGCAATCTCACTGTGATCGCGGGTAACGGACAGCAAGCGTATACCGGCGACGGCGGCCCGGCTACCTTCGCGTCGCTGGCGCAACCGAGCGGGATTGCACTCGATCCCAACGGCAACGTCTACATCGCCGAGCGTTACTCCGCCGTGATCCGGAAGATTGCATTGGATGGAACCATCAGCACGGTCGCTGGAATCGGATCGATGGGATTTGCGGATGGTCCGGCTGCGGTCGCAGCCTTTCATCATCCGGTAGCGATTGCGTTCGATGCGGCTGGAAACCTGTACATCGCCGACGATCAGGATCACCGTATTCGAAAACTATCGACCGACGGCAACGTGACCACCATCGCCGGGACCGGACAACCTGGATTCTCCGGCGACAACGGACCAGCCACCAGCGCCGCCTTGAACGCTCCAGAGGGCATTGCGGTGGACAGCCGCGGAAACATCTACATCGCCGACGCGGCGAATTCCCGAATCCGCAAGATCTCGAACGGCGTCATCACCACGGTCGCGGGCAGCGGCGCTAAGATCAACCTAACGACTGATGGCCCGGCGCTGCAAGCAACGTTCGCGACTCCTCTGGGACTCGCCTTCGATACAGCCGGCAATCTCTACATCTGCGACGGTGACAGTAGCAACAACAACAACAAAATTCGGCGTCTTTCCACCAGTGGCAATGTAACTACGTTCGCCGGAGCCGGCCCGCCAGGTCTTTCGGGCGATGGTGGCAACGCGCTTGCTGCGATGCTGACGGCTCCTTCGGCAGTGGCATTTGATTCCGCCGGAAATCTCTACATCGCCGACAGCGGGAATTTTCGCATTCGCCGCGTCTCCACTTTCGGAGCCATCTCCACGGCGGCCGGCAACGGTTCGTTCGGCCAATCGGGCGATGGAGGTCCAGCCGTGAATGCTTCCTTCGGCGCTCCTGTGGCGATCGCCGTGGATAGTGCGCGCAACGTGTATGTGGGTGACGTGGACGGGCGCCGCATACGGAAGATCGACGCCTCCGGCATAATCGGCACGTTCGCCGGAAACGGCGTCGCGGGCTTCACCGGCGATGGCGGACTCGCGGTCAATGCTTCGATCGCCAAGCCAACGGGCATCGCGGCCGATGCACAGGGCAACGTCTATTTCACGGATGTCGACGCCAACACAATCCGCAGGATTACGCCCGACGGCATCATCAACATTTTTGCCGGCGGCGGCACTGGCACACAAGACGGTCTCGCGGCCACGGCAACGGCGCTCGCCAATCCGAACTCTTTGGCTATCGATGGCGCGGGGAACATATATGTCATCAGTTTCCCAGTGGTGCGCCAGATTTCTTTGGACGGCAAGGTTAAGACGTTGGCGGGCGGCGGGGGTTCAGCGGCGGACGGAATCCAGGCGACGAATGCATCTATAACGCCTAGAGTGATCGCCACAGATCCGGCAGGCAATCTCTATATCGCGGACAGCACATCCCAGCAACGCGTGCGGAAAGTCTCAACCAGCGGTGTTATCACCACCATCGCGGGAGGCTCGGGAAGAGGTTGCGGCGGAGATGGCGGGCCTGCCATTGCCGCTACTTTCACCGTCATCAGCGGCCTGGCCTTCGATCCCGTGAGCGGAAATCTGTATATCGCCGACGATTCCTGCCACACCGTGCGCAAGGTCTCCACGACAGGCACCATCACTCTCCTGGCGGGCAACGGACTTTTGAATGCTGCGGTGGATGGCGTGCCAGCCGCCTCTACCTCCATCGGCATTCCGGAAGGCATCGCCGTCGATCCCAGCGGCAACGTCTACATCACCGATCTCGGAAATCGACGCGTCTATCGGGTGCTCACGGCCTCGCCTTCCTTCGGCACGTCTCCATCCAGTCTGGCCTTCTCCGCGAGTGCAGGCGGCGCAGTTCCTCCACCGCAGAACCTTGCGCTCACCACAAATTTCTCCGGGCCGGTGTTCGCGGTCGATTTATCCACTTCCGACGGCGGCTCCTGGCTCGCCGTCAACGCTCTCGGCGGCAGCTTGCCCACCGTCCTGCAAGTGTTTGCCGACCCTACTGGCCTCGATCCCGGCGCGTATAAGGGCACCATCAATATCCGCACCGCCGGCGCCACTCCGCCCACGCGTAGCGTGTCAGTAACTTTCAACGTCGGCCTAACGCAACCTCCCTCCGGCTCCGTCGACCCCACAGCTCTCTCGTTCTCATTCGGGCTGGGGAGTACTCCGCAGACGCGCCAGATCAACGTGTCTAACCAGGGCGGCGGTTCTCTCGCGTTTACCGCTTCGGTCTCCACCAACTCCGGCGGTTCGTGGCTCGCCATTTCACGGACCTCGGGTACATCGACGCCAGCCTCGCCCGTATCCATCGCCGTCACCGCGGATCCTTCCAACCTCGCCAGCGGTACATACACCGGCCAAGTTCTCATCAACCTTGCGACTGGCAGCTCGATCCGCATTCCGGTGACCGCAACAGTCACCGCCGCACGCCAGACCATCCTGCTCTCGCAGACCGGACTCACGTTCACCGCGGTCTCGGGCGGGGGCGTAGTTCCACCGCAGACCTTTGGCATTCTCAACATCGGGCAGGGCGTGATGAATTGGACCGTCGGCGTGACGACGTTATCGGGCGCAACCAACTGGCTGACCGTTTCGCCCGGCTCCGGCTCCACCGATGCATCGTCCCTCACCGTGCCGCTGGTCGAAGTCGACGTGAATCAAGCCGGTCTCGCGCCCGGCAATTACTACGGGCAAATCCAAGTGAGCGCGCCTGGCGCTGACAACACACCACAGACAGTTTCCGTTGTGCTCAATGTGCTGCCGGTGGGTACAGATCCGGGACCGCTGATTCGTCCCACCGGCCTGATTTTCACCACCAGATCCGGCGCCAATCCGGCCTCGCAGGACGTCTTGGTCTCCAATTTGACCGCGTCGCCGATCAGCTTCATTTCAGGCCGACTCTCGGACCGGCCGGGAAATCTGTTTCAGCATCAGCCGGTGGAGAGCCCCGTCCTTCCCAACAGCCCGACGCGGATTACAGTGTCGCCGACGCTTGCAGGTGTAGACCCGGGAGTATATCGCGGAACGCTGACGCTTCAATTCTCCACCGGCATCGCGCAGACTGTGAATCTGCTGTTCGTCGTGGCGGGCAACAACTCCGTGGCTGGCCGTGCGGCGCAAGCGCAAGGCTGCGTACCGTCGAAGCTGGTCGCGGTGATCACTTCTCTGAGCGTCGGCTTCCCCGTTACCGCCGGTTGGCCCACCCCCATCGAGACGCGCGTGGTGGACGATTGCGGAAGTCCGCTGGTGAACGGCGCTGTAGTGGCGTCCTTCTCCAATGGGGACGCGCCTCTATCTCTCGCTTCATTGAAGGACGGGCGGTGGACCGGCACGTGGCTCACCCAAAACGCGAGCCAGCCACAAGTGACCTTGGCGGTGAAAGCGAATAGCGCCGGTTTGAGCGGGACCGCGCAAGTGACGCTGGGGCTGCAGGGCAGCGCAGTGGTCCCGGCCATCAATCCGGGGGCTGTGATCAGTGCCGCCAGTTACGCGGTGGGCCAGCCGCTCTCCCCTGGTAGTTTCGTATCCATCTTCGGAACGCATCTGAGCAATGGGCTGAACCAGTCGCCGGCGCTTCCTTTCCTGAAGGCTCTAGGCCCAACCCAGGCGGCCTTGGCTGGCCGCGCGCTGCCGCTGCAGTTCGCCGCGGATGGTCAAATCAACGCCATCGTCCCATACGACGTGCCGGTGAATACGACGCTGCAACTGGTGGTCTCGAATGGCCCGGCGCTTTCCGTTCCAGAGCCGGTGATCGTTGCCGCCGCTCAGCCGGCGGTCTTCACGAAGGACCTGAGTGGCAAAGGCGCGGGTATTGTCGTGGGCGTCAAAGCAGACCAAACGCAGTTCCTGGTGGACGCGAGCCATCCCTTGAGCCCCGGCGATGTCGCTGTCATCTACTGTGCGGGCCTGGGGCCGGTGAATCCCGCCGTCCAGGCCGGCACCGCGGCGTCACTCACCGTCCTCTCCAACACCACCAATACGGTAACCGTCAGCATGGGTGGCCAATCCGCGCCGGTGTTGTTCGCCGGGCTCGCCCCAGGATACGCGGGACTCTATCAAGTCAACGCGCTGGTGCCTTCCGGAATCTCGGCCGGCAGCGACGTTCCTCTGGTGCTCTCGGCGGCGGGGCAGCAAAGTGCGCCAGTGACCATCGCGGTAGGAGCAAAATAGTTTTCCTTGCCGGTCAGTTGAAACAAAAACGACTTCACATCGATCTAGAAATCGAATCCGGTTGTTCCGGGGAGGTCCAGTTGATCAACTTTTTCTCCGAAGAAGTGCGGCGAAATCCTTTTCCCGCCTACGACCAGATTCGAGCCACGTCCCCGGTACTTCACGATCCGCAGTCCGGCCTATGGATGATTTTCGACCGCCAGGGCGTAAAACGAGCGCTGACCGACCACCAGGCCTTTAGTTCCAGCATGCTCACCGCAGGCCGGCGAAATCCGCAATGGATCATCTTCTTCGATCCGCCCCAGCAGACGCGGCTTCGCGCCCTTATCTCGCAGGCATTCACGCCTCGAGCGATTGCCAGCCTCGAACCGCGAATCCGCGAGCTATCCCGCCAGCTTCTCGACCAGCAAATCGAGCGGGGCAAAATGGACATGGCCGCGGACTTCGCGATTCCGTTACCAATGATGGTGATTGCCGAGATGATCGGAATTCCAAGCGCCGACTGGCCGCGCTTCCGAAACTGGAGCGACTCCATCTTGAAACTCAGCTATACGATCTCGGGAGGAGAGCAGGCCGCGGCTGCATCGGCTGAGTTTTTCCAGGTGACACACGAAATGGCCGAATACATGCCGGCCATAATCGAAGAACGGCGCGCGACGCCCACGGATGATCTGCTCACCCGGTTGGTCCACGCCGAAGTGGATGGCGAACGCCTGACGCGGGACGAAATCGTCGCCTTCGTTCAACTTCTACTGGTTGCCGGCAATGAGACGACAACCAACCTGCTGAACAACGCGATTCTATGTTTGATGGAGAATCCCGATCAGCTCGCACGGCTCCGGGCAGCACCAGAACTGCTGGCACCGGCTATCGAAGAGGTGTTGCGATATCGCTCGCCCCTTCAGTGGATGTTCCGCGCCACTACGCGCGACGTGGAACTGGACGGCGTGACCATTCCAGCGGGAAAACTGGTGCTCCCCATGATCGGCGCGGCGAACCGCGATCCGAAGCAGTTTACCGATGCCGGCCGGTTTGACATCGCTCGCGAACCGAATCCGCATATTGCGTTTGGACACGGCATCCATTTCTGCCTGGGCGCTCCGCTGTCGCGACTGGAAGCGAGAATCGCCTTGACGCATTTTCTGGAGCGGGTCCAAAAGTTCGAGATGGCAAGCGATCAGCCGTGGGAGCCGCGCAAGGCCCTGCACGTGCATGGACCGGCTGCGCTACCGATCCGCTTCGAGCCTGGACAGAAGGCCGCCGCTGCAGGTTGAGCGAACATCGGTCTTCTCAATACCCCCGCGCGTGGCCACCGCGTCGGCCATCGGACCAGCCCAGTCGCCAGCCGGTTCCTTCTTCCACCATAATGGCGTGCACGTCGCCTTGCGATCGAAGATTCGGGTTGATCTTGTGACCGTAGGCTTTCAACTGCTCGGCGACGTCGTAGATCAAACCTGCCGGTTCGGCGTCCACCCGGTCCGGCTGGAACTGGTGGTGGATGCGCGGAAACTCGACGGCATCGCGCAGCGACATTTTCGAATCGATGATGTTGACGATCACCTGAAACACCGTGTTCGGGATGGTCGCCGAGCCGGGCGAGCCGAGCGCGAACCAAGGGGAGCCATCGGCGTGCAGCACGATGGTCGGCGTCATGGACGACACCGGACGCTTGCCTGGCTTGATTTCGTTGCGTCCTCCGGCCTGATTGCTGAAGCCGCCCATGATGTCGTTCAGCAGCACGCCGGTGCCGTGCGCCATCACTTGCGATCCGTAGAAGCTGTTCAGCGTGTAGGTGTTGCTGACAATGTTGCCCGCTTCGTCGATCACCGCAAAGTGCGTGGTGTCCGCCGATTCGTACGCGGAGTCGTCCGGCGTGGCGATTGGGGGCAATGGAGTGGCGTGAGTCAGTTGAATGGTGCGCGCCATTTCGCGAGCATGCTCCTTGCTGGTGAGCATGTCCACGGGAATCGGATAGAAACCTGGATCGGCGGAGTATTCGGCCCGGTCGCGAAATGCGCGGCGCATCGACTCGATCATCAGGTGACGCTGCTCCACCGAGCCTTCGCGCCCCAGTTTGGCTGGGAAATTTTCGAAGATATTGAGCATAGCGATCAACGTCGCGCCGCCGCTCGACGAAGGCGGCATGGAGACAATCAGGTTCCCGCGAAAGCTACCTTTCACCGGATCGCGCTCGATGGCTTTGTAGTTCTTCAGGTCGTCAAAGCGAATGGTGCCGCCGTGCTCGGCCATGTCCTTATCGATGAGGTGCGCGGTTTCACCTTCATAAAACTCGCGCCAGCCGCGCTTCTGAATCCGCGTGATGGTGGCTGCGAGATCGGGCTGCTTCACGAGTTCGCCCTGCTTCAGCGGCTTGTCGGAGCCGTGCAAAAAGATGCGCGCGCTGTCGGGAAACTGCTTCATCACCGGCACCTGCAAGGCGAGGATCAACTCCATGCGCTGCGAAGCCGGAAATCCATTCTTGGCCAACAGCCGCGCCGGTTCCAGCACCGTTCTCCACGGAAGCTTGCCGAATCGCGCGTGGGCCATGGCCATTCCGGCGACAGTGCCCGGGACGGCGGAAGCCTTGTAGCCCACCGAAGATTCCTGCCGGTTCGCGAACATGCCGGGCTTGGCGAGCGCGGGTGCTGTCTCTTTATAGTCGATGGCGCGCGTGGTTCCGTCAGACATGCGGACCACCATGTATCCGCCACCGCCGAGGTTGCCGGCTTCGGGATGAACCACGGACAACGCGAACGCGACGGCGACTGCTGCATCGACGGCGTTCCCGCCTTTGCGCAGGATGGAGAGGCCGGCTTCGGATGCAAGCTCATTGGCGCTGGCGATCATCGCCTTGGCCGCACGCTCCGGCTGGCTGACCATCGGCCGCGGAGCTTTGAGAGTGAGGCCGCTCTGCGAAACTTCTTGAGCGGGTAGCAAGCAGACGAATGCCAGAACCAGTGCAAGGCGCATGAAGCTAGTGTAGCTGGGGATGCAGCCGCTGATAGATGGTGTAGTGGGAGTTACGAAAGATAACGCGGTACTCGTTTGCCAGCAGATTCACCTGATAGGCGTGAATTTCCGGGTACAGTACGGCCGATCGCTCAACCCAGCCGCGGTCAATGGGATTTGCCGCGATGAATTCGGGCCGCTGGCCGGTGTAATAGCCAAGCCGTGGATCGTCGACCATCCCCGACTCGAAACCGAACTCGAAGGCAAACTCTCCGCCGGCGATGATTTGGGGTGGAATCCTGGCTTGCCGAATAAAATTCACGGCCGACTGATAATCCCAGCGTTCGGTTGACGAGATCATATCGTGAATCAGAGTTCCGATTTGAACCACTACAAAGAACGCCAGAACAGGCGCCAGGCTCCAGATGGCGCGGCGGGATTTCGCGGCCCAGAACCAGATGCAGAAGGCCAGAAACGCGGCACAAAGCGGCAGAGTATGGACTAAATACGCCGAACCCTTGAGGCCATCGAACAAGGCCATGAACAGGTACTCGAAAGATCCGACCAGCAATAGAGCCCGGCAGCCGCGGTGATTTCTAAGTTGCTTGACCAGAAGGCAACAGGCTACCGCCAATGTATAAACCGCCAGCACGTAGAGCGGAAGGCGATCCACAAATCCGGTGGAGTACCATCCGAAGTTACCTCCGTAGCGCCGGAAGTATTCCCATTTGAGCGCCCGAAGGGGCGAGGCCATCAGAAAACCACGGGTGACGTCAGTGAACTCGGAGGCGATGCCGGAGATGTTGCCGGTGAACTGGTGTACGAACTGGGAGGGCGCCTGGAGAATGTAGAGTCCCCACGATGCCAGGGCGGCAAGGTAGGGAGTCGCGACCAAGCCAATCGAACGCCAGCCCGTGTGCTGCCGATCGTAGTAGAGCATCAGTAGCACCAATGCCGACGCGTATAGCACGCCGCAGGGATGGGTGAGACAGCTTGCCGCGGCGAATCCGTGCGCAAGCAGCAGAGCTTTCCGCAGAGAACGAGTGCGATAGTGCAGATACAACGCAATTGCGGTGGACCCTAGGGCGGCGCACAGCATGTCGGGACGGCCGAGAGCGGCATACATCAGGAAGTGATAGTCGGTAGCGATGATTCCGGTGGCCACCAGCGCGAGGCCGCGGTTTGCCGCCAGCGTGGAAAAGGCGCTGTACCAGGCAAGCAGAGCCACGACGCCCGACAGAATCGAAACGGATCGCAATGCCATGAGACCGAAGCCGAACAGTTTGTACCAAGCCGCTTGGATCAGCAGATGAACTGGCGGCATCCAGTAGGTGTGCTGTTCGATTCCATCCATCCAGGTTCCTTTGGAAGCGAGAATGGTGGTGCCGAGAAAGCCCTGATGGGCCAGCGTCAATCCAGGACTGGCGAACCAGGCTTCGTTCGTCCAGATAAACATGGTCAGGGAATTCGCGATGGCCAGAGCGAGATATAGAAGGACAATGCAGCTGAGAACAGTGCGGCGAAAGTTGCGAGAGTCGAGACGAGTCAGAGGACGCTTATCGCTTCCGGTTGCGGCGCCAAGTGGCGATACCGATTCCGGCCAAGCCCGCACCGAGCAGCAGGAAAGTAGCCGGTTCCGGAGTGGTAACTGTATCGCCGGCGAGCATGAGGGGCGCGCACAGCAAACCTACGAAGAACAATGTTTTCTTCATTATTTCCTCCTGTGGCGATGACGCGTGTACAACCCAATACCGAGCAACCCAGCGCCAGCCAAGAGCATCGTCGACGGTTCCGGAGTGGTCACTGTGTCAATAGCCAATAACGATATGGGGGTATTGAATGCCGTCCAGAGCAAGAACATCTTCAAAACCATCCCTCCGATGTGACGTACTGCAAGGTAAAGTCTAACACCGAACTCGCCGGCGGCAAAGGCATTTTCTGTGGCCTGTTCTGTGGCCGCCTTGACTTTCCCAACCCCCCGATTGGACAATGGTTCCTCTGAAAAGCAGGGCCTTATAGAACGCTAAGGAGTTCGACCGTGAGAAGAATCGCCGTCCTCTATTTGTGTGCCGCCTTGTTCGCCGGATTGGTTTTCGGCGCGTCCAGGCTGCTCGAATCCGAAAAGCGCACGCTGGAATTGAGCCCCGCCGTGGTGCTGGTCACTGTCAGCTATTCGGTCACCGCCCGCTTCACCATCGACGACACGCCGCTGGAGCTGGACGGAATCCCTTATGGATCCACTGGTAGCGGCTTTATCTATCGGCCGGACGGCTACATCATTACCAACGGCCACGTGGTGGCGGACGCGAATCTCAAGGACGCGGACGCTAGGGCCGGGCTGGCGGCAAGGATCACCCGCGACGTGATCGTCGAAAAGGTGGTTCCTATTTACGAGAAGCGTACTGGACGCAAAGCCACGGGCACGCAGGCCGACTTCCAGCGCGCGGTGAACCTCCAGATCGTCTACAAACAGTCGCCCGATCTCAAGGTCTATCTGGCGAACAAGCAATATTACACCGCCGAGATCAAAGCCTACAGCGATCCCATCACCAGCGGCGGCAAGGATGTCGCGATTCTTAAGATAGACGCCAACAACCTGCCTACCGTGAAGCTGGGCGATTCGAACAACGTCCATATTCAAGAGCCGATGACGGTGATCGGTTTCCCGGGCGTCGCATCGCGCCTTGGACTGTCAGTGCTTGGCATGGAGTCGCTGTTCGTGCCCACGGTCACCAACGGGCACGTCTCCGCGGTCAAAGCCGATTTCAAGGGCACTCCGGTGATTCAATCCGACGCCGCCATCACGCACGGCAACAGCGGCGGCCCGGCGTTCAACGACGCGGGCGAAGTGATCGGCATCGCTACATTTGGACCTGAAGTGGCCGGGTTCAATTTCTTCGTGCCGGTGAATACCGCGATGGAGTTCGTGAATCAGGTGGGCGTGAAGCAGGACTCGGGGCTCTTCAACAAACTGTGGGCATCGGCGCTGGACACCTACGATGCCGGCCACTGCCAAACCGCCAAGGGGAAACTGCAGAGCGTCCTCAATATCATGCCCAATGAGCCGGATGCGCTGCGGCTGATGCAGGCGACGGAGAAATGCGCGGCCGAAGAGGGCATGGTGGGACGCGCGCTGGAAGGCAACACCTGGATGATCGCCAGTGGCGTGGGCCTGGTGATTCTGCTGACCGCCTTTCTGCTGCTGAAGCGCAAGTCGCCGGCGCCCGCCGCGGTGGTGGTTACCGGTGCACCGCAAGTGAGCGGCGGAACGCGCGCGGAGGTGGGCGCTCCGGAATTGCCACGGCCTCCCGTAGAACCTGCCTTCGGAAGCGTGCAGATCACCGCCGGATCGCTCTCCGGCAAGCGCTTCAAGATCACCAAGGCTGGGCTGCTGATTGGCACCGACGCACAAAAGTGCCAGATCGTGGTAACCGAAGACACCGTCTCGCACGAGCACGCCTGGATCGTGCCAGTGGATAATCGCGTGGTAGTGATCGACCGCGGGTCCACCAACGGGACATACATCAATTCGCTGGAGTCGCCGCGAGTCAGCAAGGTCGGGCTCCAAAACGGCGACCGGGTTTACCTGGGCAAGAAGGGCTCCGTGGTCCTGACGTATTTCAGCTCCTAGGCGTTCGGGAGGAAAAAATGGCTAAATTTTGCGCGAATGGACATCAGATGGAGGATTCCTGGGAGGTTTGCCCTTACTGCCAGCGAACCGGGTTTCAAGGCGCGGGAGGCGCGTCGGGCGCGGGCGCCAAGACACGGCTGGAAGGCCCCGGGCAGGAATCCGCCGGAGGCGCGGGCCGAAAAACCGTGCTTCTCACCGACCGGCACAAGCCTCCGGTGGTCGGTTGGCTGGTGGCCATGAGCGGCGAACAGAAGGGCGAGGATTTCCGCATCCGCGACGGTCAGAACACCATTGGCTCTGCGCCGGATTGTGAAATTGTCCTGCGCGATACCGCCGTCACCGGTAAACACGCCAGCTTGCGTTACAAGGATCACAAGTTTTATCTCACGGATCTCGATTCCACCAACGGCACATTCTTGAACGACGGTACGGAGTCGATCGCGCGCGAAGAGTTGAAGGACAACGATACGGTGCGCATTGGGGATGTGTCGCTGAAATTCAAGTGCCTATAATGGCGACCTGGAAGGTTGCTGAAAGAAGGCTGATGCACGGTCAGGAGCATCCACAGGCTAAAGCCTGTGCCACCTATTTCACGGAACTCAACGTACTTGGTGGCACGGGCTTCAGCCTGTGCAGCTTTTTTTCAACTGCTTCCTAGCGGCGCGTTCCCATGCAAATCCGCCCCGGCATCGAACTCGGCAATCTCACCGACACCGGCTGTCAAAGGGAAAGGAACGAGGATTACTACTGCTATGCTGAGCCGGACGACGATCGTGATTTCCAGCGCAAAGGACGGCTGGCTGTGGTGGCCGACGGCATGGGCGGACACGAAGGCGGGCAAATCGCCAGCGGCATCGCCGTCGATACAGTACGCGACACTTATCTGAGCCATCCCAGCGACGACCCAATGGAGGCGCTTCGAAGCGCATTTCAGCAAGCGCACGCCGCCATTCTGGACTACTCGCGCGCGCATCCCGAGTTGCACGGCATGGGTACAACTTGCACCGCGGCCGTGATCCGGGACAGCCGGCTATTCTACGGCCACGTGGGCGACAGCCGTCTTTATCTGATTCGCGGTTTCTCGATTTCACAGCTTACCGAGGACCATTCGCGCGTCGGTCAAATGGTCCGCGATGGCATGATCACGGCCGAAGAAGCCGCCGTCCACCCGGAGCGCAACGTGCTGACTGCCGCGCTGGGTATGGATTCCGAATTACCGTTGAATTTCCCGGATGCGCCCATCGCGCTGGAGCCGAACGATATGGTGCTGATCTGCACCGACGGATTGCACGGCCTGGTGAGCAACGAGGAACTGCTGGGAGTCGCCGCCGGCACTCCGCCCCGCGAGGCCTGCCAGGAGCTGATTCGCATCGCGAAAGATCGAGGCGGTTTTGATAACATAACAGTACAGATTCTTCGAGTTTTGTGACCGGTCCCGAGTGGGGTGCTGTGTCTAATCGCGGAGCGTAGTCATGATTGGTACCGAAATCGCCAACTACCGCATTTTGGAAAAGCTTGGTGAAGGAGGCATGGGTGTCGTCTACAAGGGCGTCGACATCGCCCTCGATCGCCCGGTTGCTATCAAAGTCTTAAGTGACGCACTTGCCAACAACCCCGAACTGGTGGAGCGTTTCCGGGCAGAGGCGAGGGCGCAAGCCAATCTCAATCACACCAATCTCGCGACGCTGTACACGTTCGTCATTCAGAATGGCAGCGCCTGCATGGTGATGGAGTTTGTGGATGGCGAGACGTTCGAGAACATGATCCTGCGCCGCGGTCCCATCCCGGCCCTGGAAGCAGTTCCGCTGTTCAAGCAGGCCATGTTGGGCATCGGCTTCGCGCATCGCGCCGGCATCGTACACCGCGATATCAAGCCCGCCAATCTGATGGTGAATCGGATGGGCATCGTCAAGGTGATGGATTTCGGCATCGCCAAGGTGATGGGTGCGCGCGGCATGACCAAAACCGGGACGCAGATGGGCACCGGCTGGTACATGTCGCCGGAGCAGGTGTTGAACAAGGCCGTGGACATACGGTCCGACATCTACTCGCTGGGCGTTACGCTGTACCAGATGTTGAGCGCGCATGTGCCCTTTGAGGGAGCCAGCGAGTTCGAGATCATGTCCGGCCACCTCCAGACTCCGCCGCCCTTGCCGACACGTTTCTACCCTTATATTCCCAAAGGTCTCGAAAACGCGGTTTTGAAAGCTCTGGAAAAGAATCCGGACAATCGTTTCCAGACGGTGGAGGAGTTCGGAGCCGCGCTGGAACATCCCGATGATTTCGCGTTCGCTCCGGCAACCGCCGCGCCGGATCGTCCAGTTCAGAACTGGGTGCCCGTTTCACCACCAACCACCGCGACTGTCCCGATGGACAGGACCGCCACAATGATCGCAATGCCTGCGGGCGGCATTCCCCAAACACCCGCACCGGTGGCACAGACCCCGCCTCCGGTTCAGAAACCCGCTTCGCCCCTCTTGGCCACCCGGCAAAGCAAGATACTCGCCGGGGGCGGTGCGCTGGCTGCGGTATTGCTGGTGGGTTGGTTCACGCTTCGCGGGCCAAGTCCGGCACCGGCCCCTTCCCTGCCCTCCCAAACCACCCCTCATGCGAATACCCCGACACCGCTCGAGCAGCAATTATCCAGCCCAGCGCCCGCGGCGGCGCAAATGTCGACCACAACCACGCAAGCGCTGAAGGTGGATTCGTTCCTCTCCGACTCAAGTGCTGTGACTGCCGGTCAAAGAGTACATTTGAGCTGGTCGGTCAGTGGCGCTTCCGAGGTGACCATCACGCCCGGAATCGGCACGGTGAAGGCGCAGGGCGGCGTCGATGTTCCGCTGGCAAAAACTACGGAGTTCGTGTTGACGGCGAAGGACGAGGGAGGCCAAACGATTACACGGTCCGCCCGGGTTGCGGTGTCGCAAGTGAAGGCCGAACCGCCTCCGGCCCAAGTGGCCAGCCGCGTTCCAACTGAAGTTCCCGCGCCGAAGTCCACGCCGGCGGCGATACAACCTCCGGTGCCTCCGGTGCCTCCGCCACCTTCGCGCATAGTCCCCTCTGTCGAATTCAATGCGGTTCCCGACACCATTCCCGCGGGGGGAGCGGCAATGCTGCGCTGGAATCTAACCAACGCGCAATCGGCCACGCTCCAACCGTCGCTGGGAGTGCTTCGGCAAGCTGTCGGGCAAGTTTACGTACGGCCCACGGAGACCACCATTTACACCCTGACCGCAGTCTCCAAGGACGGATCGTCGGCTACCTCAACAGTCACCGTTCAAGTGCAGCAGCCGGCCCAGCCTGTCCGGCCCGTGCAACAAGTCCAGCCAGGGCGCCCGGTTCAGCCCCCCGTGCAGCCGGGCGCCGTCGTCGGCCTGATGGTTCACGATCACGGCGCTACGTTCGGCCAGAATAACGTCTGGAACCGCTGCTGGGGGCAGATGCAGGTGCTGGGCGACCATCTGCAATACCGCGTGATCGGAACTACCGACGGCCGGCGGGACGATTTCGATGTTCCGCTCAATCAGGTGCAGGAGGCGGCGGCGAACAGACTGCCGATCCGCACGCAGCCGGCGTTCCACGTGACCATCGGCGGACAGCATTTCAATTTCGTTCCGCAGGGCACATCGGTGGCCCAGGCGATCTCGGTGCTTCACCAAAGACTGCAAGGACGGTAGCGGCCGCGGCATTAGTATTATGGGCGTGGTATTGCCATGATCGGAACCGAGATCGGCAACTATCGGATTCTGGAAAAGTTGGGCGAAGGCGGCATGGGGGTCGTCTACAAGGGCGTAGACATAAACCTGGACCGCACCGTCGCCATCAAAGCGCTCAACGCACAACTGGCTGGGAATCCGGAGTTGGAGCAGCGCTTCCGGAACGAAGCCAAGGCGCAGGCGAATCTGAATCACACCAATCTGGCGACGCTCTACGCGCTGCTGATCGAAGAAGGCCGGCCTTGGATGGTGATGGAGTTCATCGAAGGCGAGACCTTCGACCAGATGGTGCAGCGCCGCGGCCCTATTCCCAGCGAAGAGGCGATTCCGCTGTTCCGCCAGGCGCTGCTCGGTATCGGCTATGCGCACCGCATGGGTATCGTGCATCGCGACATCAAGCCCAGCAACATGATGGTCAACAAGCAGGGCATCGTGAAGGTGATGGACTTCGGCATCGCCAAGGTGATGGGCGCGCGCGGTATGACGCGGACGGGGACGCAAATGGGCACGGCGTTCTACATGTCGCCGGAGCAGGTGCTCAACAGGAATGTCGACATCCGTTCCGACATTTATTCACTGGGCGTGACGCTGTATGAGATGCTGACCGCCAACGTGCCGTTCAGCGGCGACAGCGATTATCAGATCATGACCGATCATGTGAATACGCCGCCGCCGTTACCCACGCGATTCTATCCGTATATTCCGCAAGGTGTCCAGAATGCTGTGTTGAAGGCGTTGGAGAAGAATCCGGACGCGCGGTTTCAGACGGTGGAGGAGTTTGGCGCGGCGCTGGAGCACCCGGGGACAATCGCGGCGGCGCCGGTAGTGGTTCCGGCCGCGTCACCTGTGGCTGCAGTAGCGGCCACCGTTGCACCGGCGAAAGCCTCGTTCTTCACGCCCGAACGGAAGATCATTGCCGGAGGCCTGGGAATCGCCGCTGTTCTGGTGGCAGGTTGGCTGGCGATCCGGCCGAGTCCAAAGCCATCGGGCCTCCCGCCTGCTGCGGCAACGGGCGGCACGGGATCGATCTTTCCGGCTTCGGGCGAGGTGCTGAAGGAGTACAAGAGCACTGCTCCGGCTTCGGCGGATCGATCTAAACAGGGTGCACAGCAGAGCGCAAAGCAGGTTCCAAAGCAGACGCAGTCCACCACGGCAACTCTCGACACGCCAACAAGCGCGCCGGTGGCTACTCGCGCGCTGGTAATTCCCGCGGGCACCGTGATCGCCGTTCGCTTGATTGACGCGGTCGATTCATCGCGCGATCAGGCGGGGAAGCGATTCGCGGCCAGTTTGGACGCGCCGGTCATCGCCGGTGGCCACACTGTGATTCCGCGCGGCGCGAACGCAACGATAGTGCTGTCGAGCGTCAATCAGGCGGGGCACATCGAGGGCCGCACCGAGGTCAGCCTGGCGCTCACTGCTATCTCCTATCACGGAAGCGCGGTGGTGGTGCGCAGCAGTTTATTTCAAAAACAGGGCGCGTCGCGAGGCAAGGCCAGCGCAGTGGTCATCGGCGGGGGCGCGGCGGTGGGAGCGGCGATCGGCGGCATCTTCGGCCACAAGAAGGGTGCGGCGGTGGGCGCAGCATCGGGCGCCGGCGCAGGCACTGGAGAGCGCATGTTGACCAAGAACCCGCCAGTGGTCATCCCGTCGGAGACCGTAATCGAGTTCACGCTGCGCAGCCCGGTCAGCATCGCGCAGTAACGGACAATAAGATTGTGACGCTTGCACGACTATTGCTCTGCGCAATTCTTCCCGCACCTTTTCTCCACGGCTTCGCCAGGTTGACGCCGGAGACCAACGCGGCTTTCGATCGCTATGCCGAAGCGGCTGAGGCCAGGATGAAGACCAACCTGCAGCCGGAGCATTTCCTGCAGACCACTGACCCGGCCGTTCGCGCCAACCTCCGCGGTGGCGAGTTGCGCATCGAATCGCGCGGCACGCTGGATAACGGCAAGCAGGTCAAAGTTCCCGACGGCATGATTCAGGACTGTCTGGGAATCATGTTCATCCCCGGCGCGACCATCGCGCAGGTCAAGGCCGTGCTTCAGGACTACGAGAATTACAAGCAATTCTACAAGCCGGAGGTCACGGAGTCCAAGCAGCTTTCGCATCAGGGCGATGAGTACGACGTGTTCCTGCGTCTCTACAAGAAACATGTTCTGACCGCGGTGCTGAACAGCAACTATCACGTTCGATACGGCATGGTGGATGCGCGGCACATGTATGTCACTTCGCATTCCACGCGGATCGCCGAGGTGAAGAAAGACGGTGAGTTACCGGTCGGCAACGACAGCGGCTTCCTGTGGCGCCTGAATTCCTACTGGCGCTTCGAGGAAGCCGACGGCGGCGTCTATGCGGAATGCGAAGCGATCTCGCTGTCGCGCGATGTCCCCTTCGGCTTGGGCTGGATGATCAAGGGCTTCCTGGAGAAGCTCCCAAAAGAATCGATGCTGAACACATTGCGCGGCACCAAATCCGCCGTCCAGCCCAAAATTCGGTGACAGGATACCCATTCCCCATTAGCGCATTCGGTGCCAGGATACCCATTCCCCAATTATCAGCGAGTCTTTGAAATGAGTAACTTACCGCAGCAACGACGCCCCGGGATTGGGAAATAGGGGAAAGGGTATCCTGTCACCGAATTCCTTGGGTGACTTTTGCCGACAGGGTGCCGATG